>DAITLT010000102.1:0-10073 GCA_036835505.1 Pseudomonas sp. | reverse complement strand
GCACGGGCGCATGGCTGTGGTCGTTGACGCTGACCACCACGATGTCCGGCGCGAACTCGTCCAGCGCCAGGCCGACGCTGTCGAAGTAGGGCAGGTCTATTGGCTTTTGCTGGCGGCCGACATAGGCCAGCGACAGCGGCAACCCAGTGCTGGCGGCGATGTGCCCGAAAGCGCGGCGGTAGCGATTACCGGCGTAACCCAGACCGATGATCAGGATCTTCATGCCGAGGCCTCCTGATGAATCAGTAGGCGCTCGTCGCTGACGGCGAAGCCCAGGGCCTGGTACAGCGTGCCGGCGGCCTCGGTGCTCTGCAGCACCACGGAACCGACGCCGCGATTGGCGAACCAGCGCAGCAGGTACTGCATCAACTGCCGTGCGATGCCGCGGTTGCGCCACTGCGGCTCCACCACAACCGACTGCACCCAGCCGGACTGGCCGTTGAGGCAACCAGTGGCCGGTGCGCGCTGGTCGATGATCGCCGTTGCGCAGCCGAGCACCTGGCCTGACTCCCTGTGTTCGGCGACGAGGATCTGCACGCAGTCGCTCTCACCCAGTCGGTTGGTCAGCCAAGTGCGGTAGGCCGCACGCCAGCGCATGGAGTCATCCGGAGTCCGGCTCGAGTAGCTGGCCGAGGTGCCGTCCAGCAAATGCGCACGCAACTCGACCAGGCTGGCCAGGTCGCTGATGGTCGCGGGGCGCACGGTAAGGAAGGTGTGATCCATCTCAGACCACCTCCGTGCCGAAGGCCTGGGAGGCCAGGGGGATGGAGAAGTGCTCGAAAGTCTCACGCAGCGAGGCCGCCAGATGCTCGATCTGCTCGTCGCTGTGGTTCGGGGTGGCGTTGACGCGAAAGCGCTCGGTGCCTATCGGTACCGACGGGTAGTTGATTGGCTGCAGGTACACGCCATGGATAAGCAGCAGACGTTCTGCCGCAGCCTTGCAGCGCTGTGCCTCACCTACCAGCACTGGCAGTACGTGAGTCTGCGAGCAAGGCATGACTGGCACGTCATAGTGCTTGAGGCGTTCGCGCAGCTTGGCAGTCTTGGTACGCAAGAGATCACGCTCCACGCTGCTTGCTTTGAGGTGATTCACGCTGGCCAGACAGCCGGCCGTAATGGCGGGCGGTAGGGAAGTGGTAAAGATGAAACCGGTGGCGAAGGAGCGCACGGCGTCGACGATGACCTGGGTCGATGCGATGTAGCCGCCTATGACGCCGATGCCCTTAGCCATCGTGCCCTGGATGATGTCCACCCGGTCAGCCAGCCCGCGCTCGGCGGCGATACCTGCGCCGCGCGGGCCGTACATGCCGACGGCATGCACTTCATCGAGGTAGGTGAGCGCGTTGTAGCGCTTGGCGACTTCGACGATCCCTGCGATGGGTGCAATGTCCCCATCCATCGAGTAGATGGACTCGAATACGACGAGCTTTGGCTGGCCGAGTGGGTAGCAGGCGAGTATCTGCTCCAGGTGGGCAACGTCGTTATGCCGGAAGATCTTGCGTTCGTTCGGCGTCGAGCGAATGCCATTGACGATGGAGGCATGGTTCAACTCATCGCTTACCACCACACAGTCCGGAATCTGCCGCAGCAGGCACTGGATGGTGGCGTCGTTGGAACCGAAACCGGTGGGGAACACCAGCGCCGCTTCCTTGCCATGCCAGTCGGCCAGGCTGGCCTCCAAACGGGCATAGACCTCGTGGGAGCCGCCGATATTGCGCGAGCCACCAGAGCCTGCGCCGTATGTCTCCAGCGCGTCGTGCATCTCCTCGCGGACGATGGGGTGCTGGGACATGCCGAGATAATCGTTGCTGCACCAGACAACCACCGGTCTCTGGTTTGTACCCTTCAATTTGGCCAGTGGGTATTGCCCGCAGATGCGACTGAGGGTGGTGAAAGTGCGGTACTGGTTGGAGGACTTCAATGTCTCCAGTTGTTCGCTAAGAAGTGCCTGGTACATCCGTATATCTCCTGAGCAGTTGATGACACGTCGATGTGATTTCCTCATCAAGCAAGCGCCCTGGCACGCTCCTTTACGGCCAGGGAGGAGGTATTCTTGTTTGGATTTATAAGGGTTACAATTTGACCGTTTATGCTATTACTGGAGGTAACCGGATGAGCGCGCCCCGCACACTCGAACGCACCCGGGCAGAGTTGGCTGATTTCCTGCGCAGCCGGCGTGAGCGGATTTCACCGGAGGATGTGGGACTGCCCGCCGGCAGCCGGCGGCGGACGCCAGGACTGCGCCGCGAGGAGGTCGCTGCCCTGGCTGGGGTGGGACTGTCCTGGTACACCTGGCTGGAGCAGGGGCGGGACATCAGCGTGTCTTCCACGTTCTTGGATAACCTTTCCAGAACGCTCAAGCTGGACGCGACCGAGCGGCGACATCTGTTCCTGCTGGTTCACCAGCGCCTGCCGCCGGAGCCAGGCCGGACCTGGTGCGTCGTACCGCCGCTAATACACCGGTTGATGGCGGACATCCCTTCGCGTCCGGCTTACGTGCTCAACCTGCGCTGGGATGTGTTGGCCTGGAACGCGGCGGCGGATCGGGTATTCGGCTTTTCCGCGCACCCGGCGGATCGCCGCAACCTGCTGTGGATGTTGTTCACCACGCCGGCCATGCGTGAGCTATTCAATCCCTGGGAAGAGCAGGCCCTGCAGATCCTCTCGAGCTTTCATCGCGACTTCGTGCGCGCGACCCAGGACCCGGATATTGCCGCGTTGGTGAAGGACCTGGAGAAGGTCGATCCCGACTTCAAGGCCTGGTGGCGGCAGCAGGATATTCACGGCCCCTGCCAAGGCATACGGCATTTGCACATTGAGGAGATTGGCCAGGTGGTCTTTGAGCACACCACGCTGACCATCGACGAGGATCGTCACCTGCGCCTGGTGTACTACGCGGCGAAGGAAGGAAAACCTGAGAGTCGACTGTTTGAGCAATGGCTGCAGCAGGAACCCGAGGTGGTGTGAGCGCGGAACCACCGCTCAGCCAATCGCCGGCCCGCGTTGCAGGCTCAACTGCCACGACACGCTGTTGCCCTGCACGACTGCAGAAATGCTCTGCCCGAGCTTCGGCTCGATCACCGGCTTCCAGGGCACCAGACTGAAGCCGAGACCGTCGTCGAGCAGGGCGAAACGCCCGCTGGCCAACTGCACACTGCGCCGGTAAATTCCGCTGACACGTTCGCCGTCTAAAGTCGGGCGGTACTGCAAACCCGTATTCGCCACGATCTCCTGAGCGGTGGCCGATAGCTCGCGCCCACGCAGTGTCGCCAGCAGGTTTCGGGCAAGCACGACGCGCTGCCCCTGGCGTTCGGCCAAGCCCTGATCCACCAGATAATCGGCACGTTGGTGCAATGCTCCGCGCACCTGCGCGCCAAAGCCCTTGCCCGACAAATCCTTACCGCCGTCAATCAGTTGCTGATCCAACCACGTTGCCCCCATAGCGCGGGTCTGCCGCTCGATGGATAGGGGCGTACGGATATTAACGGACAGGTCGCCAAGGCGGTGGGCATCGTACTGTCGACCTTGCTCGGGCAATTCGGCTGGCACCCGCCAGACGCCCTCGGCAACCCGCTCGACAATCCCCGCCCGACGCAATGCTTCCAGACGCCGCACATGGGCCTCGGCCAGCGCCTGTGGGTCACGGCCTGGACCGGCCCGCGCCTTGTCTGTTGCAAGCTGATGGTCGCTGCGATACAGGCCTCCGACTGCCTGTGCGGCAATGCTGCGGTCTATCGCTCTGGGTGCGAGCGAACCTCGAGCCTCGACCACCGCGCCGAGCGGGAAGGTGGCCAGTTCCATGCGGCCGGGCAAGGCGAGGTAGTGGGCCTTGCCGTCGATCCCGTCCACCACCAGATAGCCCTTGTCGTGCAGTTCGTCCGCCAACCCTTTTGCCACCACCTGGCCGACTACAACGTCGCTGCCGGTGCTTGGCTCGAAGATCGCGATGTCACGCTGTACGCCCCCCATGGCGCGCTGCATCGTTCGCACGATATCGCCGCGTTCGCCCATGGCTCTCAACGTCGCTTCGATATCGCGACCTATAGTCCACTGACCGGGTCGATCCTCGACGGCAAACCCCATCTTCTGCAGGTGCTGCAAGCGCCCGATCAGCAGTTGCCGGCGTGGATGGCCGGCCAAGCTGTCCAGGCCCACCAGATCGGCCTGGCGTTCGCGCAACAAGGCGCGATCCAGACTCGTCCAGCGCTCCTGCTGCACCTCGTGCTGCAGGCTGCGCTGGATCTCCAGGTCGGTGCGTGGTCCGAGCCATTCTGTTGCCAACTCTGCGGCACGATTGCGCATGCCCTCGGCGATGTAGTCACGGGCAATGACCAGATCCTTGCCAGTATCATCCTTGCCCCGCAGCACGATGTGGGTGTGCGGGTTGTCGGTGTTCCAGTGATCGACTGCCACCCAGTCGAGGCGGGTGCCCAAGTCGGCCTCCATGCGGCTCATCAGGTGCCGGGTGTAGGTGCGCAAGTTATCGAGCTGCTCGGCATCTTCGGGTGAGACGATGAAGCGAAACTGGTGGCGATCTTCCCGACCGCGCTCCTCGAAAGCCTCCACGTCGGCCTGATCGGTCAGTGGGCCGTAAGCTTTACCGGGTTCGCCCTCGCGACTCACGCCGTCGCGCTCGATGTAGCGCAGGTGGCTGAGGGTCGAGCGTTTGCCGGCCTGACGCAGGTTTACCAGGCGGGTCTTGATGGTCACCCGGCGCGAATTGGGCGACACCTGCTGCGCGCTGAAGCGTGCGGCGACATGGCCGCGACCGAGGCGTGCGCCAGGTTGATGTCCGGCCTTGCGAGGCTTGCCGGTACCAGCCTTGTTGGCCTGTCGCAGCACCTGGTTGATGAAGGTCTGGCCGCGCTGCTTCGGTGCCCCCGGCCGGGGGCGGAAGCGCTGTTCGCCATCGTTGTCTCGTTCCCTGGTCATCCTGATTACTCCTCCAGCGTGATCGTGTTGCAGCGTGCCGGGCACGCATTCTCGCCAAGTCTGATGCGGGCAAGCGGCACTGCTCGGCACCCAGTAGAGGACGGGCTTGTGCCGCCTCCACCCCATGTGCAGACAGCCCTCCAGCGTCACGAAGTGCCGCGTCCTTTTATCTTGCCCTCCGCTTTTCCCCTGCCTTGGTGCTCCTGGGGTGGGTAATCAGGTGAGGCGGACCAGGCACCGGCGCAGGCCCGGCCGGCGGGTGAGAGCAGAGCTGTCGGCACTGTGGCGGCGCCTGACCCCGTACGCCGATTACACGAAGTCGGCAGGCAGTTCGACGCAAAAAGGACCGGCTCATCGACGCGACTCCAACCACAAGGGCTGCACCCGGCCGATCACCGCGTCGCTGGAAACCGGGCCGAAGTAGCGGCTGTCGAACGACTCCGGGTTGGTGGTGCTGAGCAGGAACAGCTCATCGTCAACCAGGTGCCGACAGGCCCGCCAGGCTGGCAGCGCTCGAGCCTGTCGATCCCGGTGCAACCGCCTGGCCACAGGTCTGCCGTCGATCAGCACCCGATCACCGTGCACGCACACCTGCTGTGGCGCTACTGCGGCGACCGTCTTCAGCAGCGGCACGCTCGAAGGCAGGTAGCCACGCTGCGCCGCCAGTTCCGTCGCATCTGGTGGCAGACGGACGAGCACCAAGTCGCCGGCCGCCACTGGGCCGGCCGGTGCGATACGGTACCAACCGGCAGGCACGCTGTCGGAGGCGTTGTAGACAAGCCGGGGTGACGATGTGCTGAGCGCTGTCCACGCCAGTGCAAGCAGGCTGACTACGGCCAACGCCAGTGACCACTGGGTACCGCGAGTGTCCAGCGTCATGGCGCGACCTCCGGGAACTGCCGCTCCAGCACCTCGCGCAGCATCTCCGCCATCGTCACGCCACGGTCGAAGGCCGCCAGCTTGATGCGCGTGCGCAGTGCCGGCGTGACGTCCAGCGTCAGCCGCGCTGTGTAGCGTTCGACCTTGCCGTTGTCGACGGCGACGCTCTGGCGTATCCAAGCCTCGGCCTGCGGATCGGCCAACGGCCGCGCACCGATGCCGATGCGCTTGCCGCTCATGACGACCACCTCAACAGCTCGTCCACCAGGCTGCTGACCTCGCGCGCGGCGGCACTGTCCGGTGCCAGTTCGCGTGCCAGGCGGCCGGCCGCCACGCTTTCGGCGAAGACGATGCGCTGGCGTATCTCGGCCTGCAGGGCCGGCAGCGGCTGGTCGGCGAGGGCGCCGCGTGCTTCCCGGCCGATCACCGTGGTGCTGACGCGGCGGTTGATGGCAAACGCCGCTCGCAGGCTGGGTTTGAATACCTGCGCCTCGCGGATCAGGCTGACCATCTCCGCGCTGGCCCACAGGTCGTAGGGGCTGGGCTGCACCGGGATCAACACTCGATCGGCGGCCAGCAGCGCCGAACGGGCGAGGGCGGCGATACGCGGCGGGCCGTCGATGATCACATGATCGGCACGCCGGGCCAGCTCCGGTGCTTCCTGGTGCAAGGTCTCGCGGGCCAAGCCGACGGTGCTGAACAGCCTGGGCAAGTCCTGCTGGCTGCGCCGCTGCGTCCAGTCCAGCGCCGAGCCCTGCGGGTCAGCATCGAGCAGTATGACGGTGTCGCCACGTAGGGCCAGTTCGCCGGCGATATGGGTGGCGAGGGTGGTCTTGCCGACCCCGCCTTTCTGGTTCAGTAGGGCGACGATCATGGCCGGATCTCCCCGGCCAAACAGACCTCATCAGCGCCTATCCACAAACAGGCGTTTTTCCAATAACAAGTTAGAGCTTTTAAGTTAGTTAAGTTAAGGGAGGCTGGAAACCGCGCCAGCCGTGCCCTGCAGAGGCGTTCGTGCGCCTGATAGCACGAGGGTGGTGCGCCTGATAGCACGTGCCCGGTTGCGCCTGATAGCACGAGCGGATTCACAGCTTGTCCGCAGGATATCCCCGTGCCGTTTACAGCACGGGCTTGAAGGCCAGAAGTTCGGTCGAAGGGGGCAACCGAACTATGCCCAACCGATACCCCGGCAGCGACTGGTGAGCAACCAACGCACGCAGGTCGAGGGCGAAGTCCGAGTAGCGTGCCGTGCTCCCCGACTTGCGGTACAGGTGGCGAAAATCGAACTGCCAGCCGTCCTCCTGCTTGCCGCCGTGCTTGCGCACCAGGCGGTACAGCCAGCGCTCGATACCGCCGGTGAGGCGGAAGTAGGCCGGATCGATGGTCAGCACCAGGGCCTGATCGAGCACCCCGCTGTAGAACCAGTCCGGCAGGATCAACTCGATGCCCAGCGGTCGGCCATCCGACGCGGCCAGCTCCTTCCACTCGTTGATCCAGGAGAAACGGTGCAGGCGCCGGCCGGTGGTCTCGCGGATCGAGGTGGCCACGCTGGTCGACTGCAGCCGATCCAGGGCGGCCTTCAGCCGCTGGTAGTCGCGTAGCGAGGTGCCGCGGCCGATAAAGCGCAGGATCTCGTACGGCGTCGCCCGCATCAGCCGCGAGGTCGGGATGCCCGCATCGCGCGCCTCGACGATCTGGCTGGCCGCCCAGATCAGGATGTCCGCATCCCAGATGGTGGCGATGCCATGCTCCAGCGTGCCCTCCACGCGCACCGTCACCTCGCCGGAGCGAAAGTCGATGGGCACCGTGCGCCGCGACTTGGCCAGCGAGAAGAAGGGGTGCGCCATCAGGTCCTGGGCATCGCGTGGCGCCATATCGCCCGGCAGGGCACGGAACAGGTCCAATTGCTCGCTTTGTGTCGGCAGGTTGCGCAGGCAGCGACTCATGGACAATGGTTTCACTGATCATCACGCTGTGCTCCCGGGTGGCGGTCGATGTACTCGGGATCGAAGGTGGTCTCGAAACTGCGCGCACTGGCCCAGGCCTCGAGATCGGCCAGCGCATACATCACCCGCCGACCGAATTTGTGAAAACGCGGCCCGCCGCCGATCACCCGCTGTTTCTCCAGCGTGCGCGGCGAAAGCCGCAGAAAGGCCGCTGCTTCGCTGTTGGTGAGGTAGCGAGGAGCTAGGTTGGCTTGCCGAGTATCCGCTGCGCTATCGCGCGCTGCTGGTCTCATGGCGTGCGCCGCCGGCCCGGCCTTGCGGTGCAGCGGGGAATCGAGATCGATGCGGCGCGGGTGACGGGCGAGATCGGGTGAGTGCGACATGGTGGATCCTCCGTTGACGTGGGAGGTGCACCGTGCGGGAGCCGCCGCGCTCGATCATGCCGGGTTGGGTCTGGGCGAATTCGAAGGCAAGAGAGGCGTGGATTGATACCCGGAAGGTCTGGGCGCTGACCGAGTACGCCCACTCATGCGAGCCACTACCGGCAGCAAGCTACTCCGCAGCGATCCGAGCGCGCAGCCCTACGGGTTTGCGGATCTACGGCTTTCTGCAAAACCTGAAAAGCGCATTGGCGGATTTCCGTAAATCCGTAAAAGCGTAAATCCGCTTTCCCACAAATCCGTAGATCCGTAGAAGCGGATCGGCGGATTTGTGCAAAGACGTAAGTCCGTAACGGTCTGAATTGGCAGCCGCCACAGGGCAAGCCACTTCAGGCTGACCGCCTGGTGCCCGCACCAGTGCATCAGCTTCCAGGGTGGGGCGCGCGGGTGGCCGGCAGGACAGGGGCGCAAAAAAGCAAAGGCACCGGGTCAGTCCCGGTGCCCTGCGCTCAGCCTAGCGGTTCCAGAACACGTGAACCTGCTCGAAGCCAGTCTCCAGGGTGAACGCGTCGCCACTGTATTCCATGTCGCGGGCCATCGCCTGGTAGTCGATGTACTGGGCCAGGTGCTGGGGAATGCTGGTAGTTTCCTCGGTCAGCTCCTGGGCGTAGTCGGCCAACGAGGCATGGCACCCGCAGTAATCTTCCTCTGCGGCCTGCTGTGCCTCCTCCAGGTCATTGCAATGGGCGAGCAGGGCACCGCCAAACTCGGGGTGTTCCTCGATAAAACAGGCGATCTCATGTGCCGTCTGCAGGCCCTCGTATTCACCGAGGGGGTAGCCATCAAATCCCTCGAAGTCGTGGATGGCATACTCCTCCGCACCCTCGACTGGTGAGGCCGCCAGCATGGCGTTGACCTGCGCCTGAATGTCGTCCATATCCTGGGTGGCGTCGATCCACGCGCCATGCAGGTGGCCGGCGTTATAGGCGGCCAGGTCGGCAACGTAGATCCTGATGTGTTCGCTCATGGCTTTCGCTCCTTCGTCTTCAGGGTTCTGCGCTTGCGCTGCGCATGAACCCCTGCCGACTAGGGCGACTAAGGCCGTCGTGAAAAAATCAAGAAAAATCGCGGAGGCTCCACCCAGCGCAGCGGCCGGGTGGATACCGTCTATTTATCTAGATTTTGAGGGGGCAAGAACCCCTGCTGTTGGAAAGGTGCAGCATCACCACCGTGTGGGGACAGCCCACCCAGCAGGTCGATGCATCGACCTGCTGGGTCCATAGGGAAACGATGCAAGCAGCAAACGCAGCAGTAACGGGAAAGCCGGTAATGCAGGCTCAAAGGCTCAACGCCGCATCCTGATAAGCTCGTCGCTCCACTGTGGCGAGCATAAGCGTTGATGGA
Organism: Pseudomonas sp.; assembly: GCA_036835505.1. Classification (GTDB taxonomy): domain Bacteria; phylum Pseudomonadota; class Gammaproteobacteria; order Pseudomonadales; family Pseudomonadaceae; genus Aquipseudomonas. Next base: position 532 of record DAITLT010000102.1, on the reverse strand, counting down.
TGCGGCTGAGAAAGCCGACTTCGAAGGCCCGTCTCTCTATGGCGCAAGGCAATAGATCGCGCTCGGCGATCATAACGGCCCAAAGCCAGCCGCTGCGGGCATTGTCGAGCCAGGTCTGGGCGAAGCTCACACCTTGGTTGAAGGCCAGTCGACAATCCGCTGCCCAGATAATCTCCATACCAGGATGGCCATCGTGCGGTGGAAGCAAGGTCATGATGCCTTTACTCATGGCTGACACCTCCTCGCGCCTCGGACAGCGCGCGCCGGTAGAGCACAACCATCTCGTCGAGTAGATCCTGGGCTGCATAGGTTGCGACTCGCAGCCGCAGATTCTCCGGCTGGAAGCCATCCTGCCCAGACATCTGATCGAGTAAGTCGCTAAGCATGGTAGCGCGCAACTCAGCAGCAGCTTCGACTGGAAGATGAGAGGGCTCGGATTCGTGCAGCGGACTTGGCCGCCGTGGAAAAGGGACAACGCAGGTTTCGAACTCAGCCATGGCGCACCTCCAGAGTGGAAGTGAACGACAAGACC
>DAITLT010000101.1:0-10173 GCA_036835505.1 Pseudomonas sp. | reverse complement strand
CCCATGACCCGCTCGACGCCGGCGCGGTTGTACCAGCTGCGGTCGAAGATCACCACTTCGCCGGCGGCCGGCAGGTGCTCGACGTAGCGCTGCATATACATCTGGCTCTTTTGCCGCTCGGTGGGTGCCGGCAGGGCCACCACACGGAACACCCGTGGGCTGACGCGCTCGGTGATCGCCTTGATGGTGCCGCCCTTGCCGGCGCCGTCCCGGCCCTCAAACACCACCACCACTTTCAGACCCTTGGCCACCACCCATTGCTGCAGTTTCACCAGCTCGATATGCAGGCGCTCCAGCTCCTGGTCGTAGTCCTTGCGGCTGAGTTTTTGCGCAACCGGCTCGGCGGCGGGTGCGTGCTCGGCGTTCTTGTGCTTGGCCATCTAATTCTCCTGCAAAGGGCGGGGCTGCCGGGGGTGATTGTGCGGCCTTGGGACGGCTTTGCCCAGTCTGCCGGGCGGCGGGCATTTATTCGCTGCTGGGGCCTGTGGCCTGGCGTGTCAGGCCTTGCCAATGCTTGCCGCCGATCATGATAAAGCGCAGTTGCTGGGTGATTTTGGCCTGCGCGGTGAGGTGTGCCGGCAGGGATTCGGCAGGCGGGTCGATCAGTTCCGGCAAGGTGGCGAACACGGTTTTCACCACCAGGTCGGCGACCACATCCATGGCCGCGTCATCCAGTTGCGGCATTCGGTTCATCAGCTTCAGGTCGACGGCCAGGTCATCGGTGATGCGCTGGCGCAGCTGCGTGAGGATTTTTCGCACCGGCTGCGAGCCACCGTATTGTTCGCGGGCCAGAAACAGAAACTGGGCGCGGTTGGCGGCCACCGAGTCGAGAAAGATATGTGTGCTGGCCTCGATCATGCCGCCCAGCTCGAACTCGTTGCGACGCACCTGGCGCAGGGTTTCGCGGAAGGTCTCGCCAACCTCGGCGACCAGCGCCAGGCCCAGCTCGTCCATGTCATGGAAGTGTCGGTAGAAGGCGGTGGGCACGATCCCGGCGGCGCGCGTCACCTCGCGCAGGCTCAGGCTGCCGAAGCCGCGGCCACCGTCCATCAAGGTGCGGGCGGCCGCCATCAAAGCCTGGCGAGTTTGCTGTTTTTGGGCGGCGCGGGGGGAGGGCATGGCGGCACAGCATCCTGGGTAACGGCCTGCACTTTAGCAAAAGGCTTGCGCCGGCGTCGAACCCGTGGCGGGCCGTTTGCCGGGAAAAGTGAACAGGTGTTGACTGACGCTCGGCGGCTCTGGCATTTTGGTGAACAAATGTTCACTGAGATTGAATCATGGTTTTGCTTCCCTTTGCCTGGATGCGCGCCAGTGCCGCGCTGCTACAGCCATTGCGCCGGATAAGCGCAATGGCCTGGTTGCGCGAGGCGCAGATCGATGGCCTGTTGCAGGTCATGCACCCCGCCTGGAGCCTGAATCGGGTGCTGGCCCAGGTCGAGGCCCGCGAGTGGGTGGCCGAGGACATGCTGGTCCTGAGTCTGCGCTGCAATGGCAATGCCCGTGGCTGGCAGGTCGGCCAGTATGTGCCCCTGTTCTTGCAGCAGGACGGCGTGCGCTTGAGCCGCCATTACAGCCTGACCGCCGTGCATGGCGATGGGCGCATCGAGCTGGCGATCAAGCGTCAGCCTGGCGGGCGGCTGTCGCGTCAGTTGCTTTATTACCTGGCGATCGGCCAGGTGGTGGAGCTGGGTCCGGCCGTCGGCACCCTGCATTGGCCGGCCAGTCGCGACGGCGTGCTGCTGCTGGCTGCCGGCAGTGGCATTGCGCCGTTGCTGGGCTTGTTGCGCCAGGCCCTGGCCCAGGGTTTTGCCGCCCCGGTGACGCTGCTGCACTACGTCCGCCAGCACGGCCAGCGCGCCTTTCGACGTGAGTTGCAGAGCCTGATGCAGCAGTACCCGAATCTCCAGGTGCGCTGGGCGATCAGTGCCGAGCCGGCGGCGCCGGATGAACTCAGTGGGCGTTTTGCGCCTGCCCATCTGCAGGCTTTGCCGGGCAGCAGCCTGCTGGTTTGCGGCCCCCAGGGGTTTATCGCCAGGGTTCGCGAGCAGTGGGCCGGCGAGCTGCAGGCACAAGCCTTGAGCCTGCTGCGCGGCGGCGTCGATGGCCTCCGCCGAGACACATCGCGGCGCGCCCGGCGCCGCTCAGCGCTGCCAGATTAACAGCCGCGAGGAGCGCCAGTCGTGCAGCTCGATCGACTGGTCGGGAGGGGCGCCTGGGATGGTGAAGGTGTTGCTGACCAGTCGCGCGCCAGGGCGCATTTCCTGGCACGCCTTGGCCCACAAGCGGGGCATCGGCGCCGGCGAGAGAAAGCAATAGACCACGTCGAAATCGCCCAGCGGTTGCTGCCAGAGATTGCGGTAGCGGATCTGGCAATTGGGCCGCAGCAGGCAACGCAACCAGGCCAGGAGAAACACCAGCGGCGCGGTTTCCACCCCGACGAAGTGCGCCTGCGGGTAGCGTCGCGACAGCTGATATAGGCTGCCAGCCAGGCCACAGCCGAGGTCGATAAAACGCAAATTGGCCGGTAGCGGTTGCAGCAGCTTGGCCAGCTCGGTGATGGTTTTTTGCCCGCTCAGGTACAGCGGCACCCGCTCACCCAGGCTGTTCCAGTTGAGCAGCACGAGCAGCACAAAGGCGCCGAGCAACAGCAGCGGCGGCAGTTGTTGGCCATTGAGGACGAGCAGGGCGGGCACGAACAGCAGATTAATCGGCAGCCACCAGGCCGACAGCCCCAGGCGCCGGCCGAGCCAGGCCGCCAGCAAGCCTTGCAGCACGCCGGCACCGAGCAGGCTGGGGCGATAGGCAAACAACTGCTGAGCCAGCAGCATCAACCCCAGCACCCACAACGCCGCACCCAACTGGGCCAGCAAGGCGCGCGGAGCCGGGTGAGGCAGGGCAGGAGGTTGTGACAGTGCTGGCATCGCGCGGCTCCGCTGGGGCAGGCGGCAATCCTAGCATTTACACCCACCGGACAATGCCTCGGCGCCGCCATTGCCAGCCTATGCCGATGCGTAGGATGGGTTGAGCGCAGCGATACCCATGGGGCTTGATGATGGGTTACGCCGCTGCGCGGCTAACCCATCCTACGGACTGGGGCAGGCGGCAATCCTAGCATTTAGATACGCCGGACAATGCCTCGGCGCCGCCATTGCCAGCCTATCCGATGCGTAGGATGGGTTGAGCGCAGCGATACCCATGGGGCTTGATGATGGGTTACGGGCTAGCCGTAACGCTTCTTCGCTTCAATCGCCAGACCACTGCCGATGCTGCCGAACACATTGCCTTCCACATGCCGGGCATTGGGCAGCAGGGCGGCGATCTGCTGGCGCAGGGCCGGGATGCCGCTGGAGCCGCCGGTGAAGAACACCGTGTCGACCCGCTCGACGCCGACCCCGGCGTTGCCCAGCAACTGGCTGACGCTGCCGCGCACCCGCTCCAGCAGGTTGCCGATGGCGGCGTTGAAGCCGGCCTGGGTCAGTTCGACCCCCAGTTCCGCCTCGATGCGCGCCAGCGACAGGTGCAGGCGTTCGCTGGCGCTGAGGGCGATCTTGCTGTCTTCAACCTGCATCGCCAGCCAGTGCCCGGCGCGTTGTTCGATCAGCTTGAACAGACGGTCGATGCCGGTCGGGTCGAGGATGTCGTAGCGCATGCTCTTCAGCGCCAACTGGGATTTTTGCGCGTACACCGCGTTGATGGTGTGCCAGGTGGCCAGGTTGAGGTGAACGCTGGTGGGCATCGGCGCGTCGCTCTTCATCCGGCTGCCATAGCCGAACAGTGGCATCACCGCCTGCAGGCTGAGCTGTTTGTCGAAGTCGGTGCCGCCGATATGGATGCCGCCGGTGGCGAGGATGTCGGCATGCCGTTCGGCGAGCATATGTCGCTCGGGCGCCAGGCGAATCAGCGAGAAGTCCGAGGTACCGCCGCCGATGTCGACGATCAGCACCAGTTCTTCCTTGCTGATGGTGCTTTCGTAGTCAAACGCAGCGGCAATCGGCTCGTACTGGAACGACACGTCCTTGAAACCGATGGCCTTGGCCACGCCTGCGAGGGTGTCGGCGGCCTCCTGGTCGGCCTTCTCGTCGTCGTCGACGAAAAACACCGGACGGCCCAGCACCACCTGCTCGAACGGGCGTTCGGCGATGGCTTCGGCACGCTGTTTCAGCTCGCCGAGAAACAGGCCAAGGATCTGCTTGAACGGCATGGCGCTGCCGAGCACGGTGGTTTCACTCTTCAGCAGCTTGGAGCCCAGCAGGCTTTTCAGCGAGCGCATCAGCCGGCCTTCGTAGCCTTCCAGGTACTCATGCAGGGCCAGACGGCCGAACACCGGGCGGCGCTCCTCGAAATTGAAGAACAGCACCGAGGGCAGGGTGATCTTGTCGTCCTCCAGGGGCAGCAGGGTTGGCGCCTGGGGGCGCAGCCAGCCGACGGTGGAGTTGGAGGTGCCGAAGTCGATACCCAGGGCATTGGCGGGAAGGTCGAGACGCATGCGACGAGTGTTCCGGAAAAAACGGCCGCGCAGTGTATGCGAGAGCGTCGCCGGGTGCTTGGCCAATTGTCGTGGTGCGCGCGGCGCCCAGCTCACCGTCGGTCAGATATTCCCCGGCGGCCCTGAGCGCGTGCTGCAGCCTTAACGAGGCTCTGGGAGCATGTACCCTTCGGCGGCCATAAGTCGGCCGGTTTTACCGCTGCAGCGCAGCGCCAGGCTCGCTAAACTCAGCTAACCGGCCGGGATCGGCCAGGTGCAGGAGCCTTCAATGTTAGTGTCCAGATATACCCTCGGATTGCTTGTCGCGTGCCTGGCCCTGCCGCTGCAGGCGGCGCAGCTGTTGCTGTACACCGAGGAGAACCCGCCGCTGAACTACAGCCGCGACGGTCAGCCGGCCGGATTTGTGGTCGAGGTGGTGCAGGCGCTGCTGGCGCGCAGTGGCGACCACGCGCGCATCGAGCTGGCACCTTGGACCCGTGGCTATGCCCAGGCCAAGATCCAGGCCAATGTTGGCCTGTTCGCCACCGCCCGCAATGCCACGCGTGAACCGCTGTTTCACTGGGTCGGGCCGCTGGTGCAGTCGCGCACCTGCTTCTACTCGCACCAGGACTCGCCCCTGCGCATCAACAGCCTGGCCGATGTCGCCCGCGAAGGAACCCTGGCGGTGCCGCGCCAGTGGTACAGCCACGAGTACCTGGCCAGCCAGGGGCTGAAGAATATCTTCACCGTCACCACCCCGGAAAAGATGATGACCATGTTTGCCAAGCGCCGGATCAATCTGATGGTTGCCAGCGATGTGGCCCTGGCTCAGACCCTGGCCCTGCAAAACATGGGCATCGAGCAGGTCAGGCGCCAGCTGTGTTTTATGGAACATCAATCCTACCTGGCGTTTTCCCGGCAGACCGATGCGGCCATCGTCAGCCGCTGGCAGGCCAGCCTGCAGGCCATGCACGCCGATGGCAGCTTTGCCCGCATCCACCGCCGCTGGTTTGCCGAACGGCCATTGCCGGACGCCGCGCGCAGCGCAAGCGTGCCGATGGCCGATCGTTAGGGGCCGTTGTAGTGGCGGCGTGTCGCCACTGCAACGACCGGGTTGGCGTGAACCCGCCGTTGGCCGAGCGGCAGAGGCCTGCAACGGCGCGCCAGGACGGGTGGTTACGGGTTGGTATGGGTCTTGCGAAGGCAGGCGCCCCTTGTTGCAGGAATCGCCCATGTCGCCAATCTCACATCATCAGTTACGCCTCGACCTGCGCGGGTTGCTCGATGGTACGCGCTGCTACCACAGCGCCTCGGTATTTGACCCGATGTCGGCACGTATCGCCGCCGACCTCGGTTTCGAAGTCGGCATTCTTGGCGGCTCGGTTGCCTCCCTGCAGGTCTTGGCCGCGCCGGATTTTGCCCTGATCAGCCTCAGCGAGTTCGTCGAGCAGGCCACCCGCATCGGTCGTGTCGCCCAGTTGCCGGTGCTTGCCGATGCCGACCATGGCTATGGCAATGCGCTCAATGTGATGCGCTGCGTGGTTGAGCTGGAGCGCGCCGGCGTCGCCGGTCTGACCCTGGAAGACACCCTGTTGCCGGCCCAGTTCGGGCGCAAATCCACCGACCTGATTGGCGTCGATGAAGGGGTTGGCAAGCTGCGCGCGGCGCTGCAGGCGCGGGTCGACAGCGCGCTGGCGATCATCGCCCGCACCCATGCCGGGGTGCTCGCGGTTGAGCAGGTGATCGAGCGCACCAGTGCCTACCAGCAGGCCGGTGCCGATGCCATCTGCCTGGTCGGCGTGCGTGACTTCGAGCATCTGGAGCAGATTGCCGGCCATCTGCGGGTGCCCTTGATGCTGGTCAGTTATGGCAATCCGGCGCTGCGCGACGACGCTCGTCTGGCCAGTCTCGGCGTGCGTATCGTGGTGGACGGCCACGCGGCCTACTTTGCGGCGATCAAGGCCACCTACGACTGCCTGCGGCAACAGCGCCAACTGGTCTGTGGCAATGACTTGAGCGCCTCGGAGCTGGCGCACAAGTACACCCAGCCAGAGGACTACCTGGCCTGGGCGCAGGCGTTTATGCAGGTCAACGAGTAGGCCGCGGGCGTGTAACGGCTACGGGGTGATCGAGTAACCACGGCTGCCCATGCAGCTCTGGTAGCTGGCCGAGGAGCCGCTCTGGCTGGTGCTCTGCTCGCTGCTGCGACGTTCTTCGCGGCGGTTCTGGCGCTTCTGCACGCCGCCGACGGCGACCCCGACCTTGGCCGTGTCACGGGCCTGCTGCTGGCGGTATTCCTGCTTGATGTCGTCATCCACCTTGTCATATAGCCCGTCGTTGCGTTGCCCGCGCACCTCGGCGGCAGCGGCGCCAGCGACGGCACCCTTGGCGGCGCCACGCAGGCGTTCAGCGCCGCCGCTGCTGGTGCTGGTGCTGCTCTGACTCTGGCTCTGACAGGCGGCAATGTCCGCCTGGATCTGTTGCTGGGTCTGGCCTTGCAGCGGCACCAGGGTTTCCCCATGGGCCAGGGGCAAGCCCGCCAACAACAGCGCGGCGCTGACTCGGCAAAGGTATTTGGGGCTGCGCATATGGGCGATCCTCGAAGGTTGCAATGCTGTTCACTTAAGGTGCGACAGAGGTAGCCCGGATGAAATCCGGGAAGGAGTTGGCAGGATAACCCGCGCCCCGGATTGCATCCGGGCTACAAAAATACCCTTCACTTGGCTTAAGTGAACGGCGATCCTCGAACGTTGGGCTTTTCAGTCTAGTCGCAGCGGCGGCGGCCATGGGCATTGCGTTTGACCGGCTGGTCAGGCGCTGGCGGCATCGTTAGTATGCTTAGGTGACTAACTATGAGTTGGGTATCTGTCCGTGTCGACGCGTCATCAGCCTACCTTGGGCATTCTTCTGATTCTGGCCTCTGGCTTGCTGCTGGCCGGCCAGGATGCCTTGTCAAAAACCCTGACGGCGGTATACCCGCTGCTGTTGGTGGTGTGGTTGCGCTACCTGTCGCAGTGCCTGCTGATGCTGGTGGTGTTTGCCCCGCGCCAGGGCCTTGCGCTGTTGCGCACGCGGCGGCCCTGGCTGCAACTGGTGCGTGGCCTGAGCCTGGTGGCCATCACCTTGCTGTTTTACAGCGCGCTGCGTTTTATCCCCCTGGGCGAGGCCACGGCGGTGATCTTTCTCGCCCCGCTGGTGGTTGTCGTGCTCTCGGCCACCTGGCTGAAAGAGCGCATCAGTCGCGGCCTGTGGTGGTCGGTGGGCGGCGGTCTGCTGGGCGTATTGCTGATCGTGCGTCCCGGTAGCGCGCTGTTTACCCCGGCAATTTTGCTGCCGCTGGGGGCGGCCTTGTGCTTTGGCCTGTATCAGTTACTGACCCGGCGGCTGAGCGCCACCGATCATCCGGCCACCAGCAACTTTCTTTCCGCCCTGGTTGGCACCCTGAGCATGAGCGTGCTGCTGCCCTGGCACTGGCAGACCCCGACCCTGGTGGATGGCCTGCTGATGGCGACCCTGGGCGCCACGGCGATGACCGGGCATATGCTGCTGACCTACGCCTACCAGTTCGGCAGCGCGGCCAGCCTGGCGCCGTTCACCTATGTGCAGATCGTCACCGCGACCCTGCTGGGCATGCTGTTTTTCGGGCACACGCCGGATCATTGGGCGATCCTCGGCATGGCGGTGATTATCGGCAGCGGCGCGCTCCTGGCCTGGCGCCAGCATCGTCAGGGCTGAGGCCAGACGGCGCGGTTAACCCAGCAGGTAGTTCTTCACCCCGGTGAAGATGATTTGCGCGGCCAGGGCGCAGACGAACAGGCCCATCAGCCGGCTGACGATCTGCAGGCCCTGGTCGCCGAGCAGGCGCTCGAACAGATCGGAGAGGTACAGCACCAGGCCCACCGTGAGGCTGGCGGCGAGGATGCCGAGCAGGGCCGGCAGCTTGTCGTCCCAGTGCGGCTGGCTAACGCCCATCACCAACAGGGCGCCGATGGTGCCGGGGCCGACGGTCAGCGGAATGGTCAGCGGCACTATGGTGACGTCTTGTTGCAGGTTGTCGGCCTGCACCGCCGGCTTGCCCTGGGCCATACCCAGGGCCGAGATAAACAGCACGGAGCCGGCGCCGATGCGGAAGGCATCGACGGTGATGCCGAACACGTCGAAGATGCTTTGGCCGAACAGGTACAGCAGCACGCTGGCGATCAGGGTGCCGCTGGCCACCTTCCAGGCCAGGCGCTTGCGCTCCTTGACGGTGTAGCCGCGGGTCAGGCTGATAAAACACGACAGCACGAAGAACGGGCTATAGAGCACCAGCATCTTCAGGTACAGGCTGAACAGCGTGGCTAGCATGGGCGGTGCTCTTGGTCGATGCGCGTGGCGGGGTCAGGGCGCGCTCGGGTCGGCGTCGGTGTGGCGGCGCTCGCGCTCGGCCACCCAATGCTCGATCAGTTCGCGCAGTTGCGACAGTTCTACCGGCTTGGCCACGTGGCCGTCCATGCCCACCTGGCGGGCGCGCTCCTTGTGCTCGGACATGATATGCGCGGTCAGGGCCACCACCGGGGTGCGCGGCTGCTGCTCGCGGGCTTCCCACTCGCGCAGCATCTGGGTGGCGGTAAAGCCATCGAGCACCGGCATCTCGCAATCCATCAGCACCAGGTCGTAATGCTGAGCCTGCATGGCGCGCAGGGCCTGTTCGCCATCGCTGGCGGTGTCCGGGGCGAGGTTGAGCTTGTTGAGCATGCCGCGGATGACCTTGGTGGAGATGCTGTTGTCTTCGGCCACCAGAATCCGGAAGTCGCTGGGCAAGGGCGCTGGCGCCGGCTGCGGGCTGTACATCAGGCTGCTGCTGGTGACGCCCTGCTGACGCCGGCTGAGCTCGTCGGCGAGGGTGGTTTTCAGCGTGTAGCCGGCCACCGGCTTGGCCAGGATGCGCTTGATCCCGGCATTGCGGGCGATGATCTTGCTCGGCGCATTGCTGATGCCGGTGAGCATGATGATCAGGATGTCGTGGTTGAGGCTGGGGTCTTCCTTGATTTTGGCCGCCAGTTGCATGCCGGTCATGCCGGGCATGTCCTGGTCAAGCAGGACCGCGTCGAAGTATTCGCGCAGGTTGGCCTTGGTGCGCAGCAGGGCCAGGGCCTCCTTGCCCGAGGACGCCGTGGTGGCGAGCATGCCCCAACTGCTGCACTGCTGTTGCAGCACCTTGCGGCAGGTGTCGTTGTCATCCACCACCAGCACGCGGGCATCCTGCAACTGCTGATCGAGGGCGCCGTCGCCTTGCTGCAGTTGTTCGCTGTCCAGCGGCAGGCTCAACCACAGGGTATTGCCCTGGTGATTGCCGCTTTGTACGCCAAATTCGCCGGCCATCAGGCGCACCAGTTGGCGGGCGATGATCAGGCCGAGGCGGCCGCCGAGCTTGCTGTTGTCGAGGAAGTCCTTGCTACGCAGTTCGGTGGTCAGCAATGCCTGGCGCTCGGCGGTGGACAGTGGCTGGCCTGCACGGCGATGCGCAGGCGCGGCGGCAACTCGTTGCCGTCGAGGGCGGCGACCAGCAGGATCTCGCCCTCGCCGGTGTGCTTGAAGGCGTTGTCCAGCAGGCTCAGCAGGGCCTGGCGCAGGCGCGTGGGGTCGCCGCTGATGACCCGTGGCACGCGCGGCTGGATAAAGCTGATCAGCTCGACCTTCTGCTGCTCGGCCTTGGCGCGGAAGAT
>DAITLT010000100.1:0-10276 GCA_036835505.1 Pseudomonas sp. | reverse complement strand
TCACCCTGTTCAACCCGGTGGTGTACCTGATCAGCGCCTTCCGCTGGAGCTTCTACGGCGTGGCCGACGTCAATGTGGCCTGGAGCGTGGGCATGACCCTGGGCTTTCTTACCCTGTGCCTGGTAATCGTCAGCTGGATGTTCCGCAGCGGTTATCGATTGAAGAATTAGCCTGCGCACCAAACAAAAACGCCCCGACAAATGCCGGGGCGTTTTGCATTGCGCGCGTGCTTAGCTGCGGATCAGGTGGTCGAAGGCACTCAGGGAGGCCTTGGCACCTTCGCCGACGGCAATGACGATCTGCTTGTAGGGCACGGTGGTCACGTCGCCGGCAGCAAAGATGCCGGGGATGCTGGTGCCGCCCTTGGCGTCGACGATGATCTCGCCACGCGGGGTCAGCTCCACCACGCCTTTCAACCAGTCGCTGTTGGGCAGCAGGCCGATCTGCACGAAGATGCCTTCCAGCTCGACGCGGTGCAGCTCATCACTGTTGCGGTCCTTGTAGACCAGGGCGCTGACCTTCTGGCCGTCACCCAGCACTTCAGTGGTCAAGGCGCTCTTGATGATGGTCACATTGCCCAGACTGTTGAGCTTGTTCTGCAACACCGCATCGGCACGCAATTGGCTGTCGAACTCGATCAGGGTGACATGGGCGACGATGCCGGCCAGGTCGATGGCCGCCTCCACGCCGGAGTTACCGCCACCGATCACCGCCACCCGCTTGCCCTTGAACAGCGGGCCGTCACAGTGCGGGCAGTAAGCCACGCCCTTGCCACGGTATTGCTGTTCACCCGGCACGTTCATCTCCCTCCAGCGCGCGCCGGTGGAGACAATCACGGTCTTGGCCTTGAGGGTCGCGCCGCTGTCGAACTTGATTTCGTGCAAACCGCCGGCATGGCTGGCCGGAACCAGGGCCGTGGCGCGCTGCAGATTCATGATGTCGACATCGTATTGTTTGACGTGCTCTTCCAGGGCGCGGGCCAGCTTCGGCCCTTCGGTTTCCTGCACCGAGATAAAGTTCTCGATGGCCATGGTGTCGAGCACCTGACCGCCAAAACGCTCGGCCGCTACACCGGTACGGATGCCTTTACGCGCGGCGTAGATGGCGGCTGAAGCGCCGGCTGGGCCGCCACCGATCACCAGCACGTCGAAGGCGGCCTTGGCGTTGAGCTTCTCGGCGTCACGGGCGCTGGCACCGGTGTCGATCTTGGCGAGAATTTGCTCGACTTCCATCCGACCTTGGCCGAACAGTTCACCGTTCAGGTAGATGCTCGGCACCGACATGATCTGCCGCGCCTCGACTTCGGCCTGGAACAGCGCGCCGTCGATGGCCACATGGCGGATATTGGGGTTAAGCACGGCCATCAAGTTCAGCGCCTGGACCACGTCCGGGCAGTTCTGGCAGGACAGCGAGAAATAGGTCTCGAAGTTGAATTCGCCTTCGAGGTTTTGAATTTGGCTAATCACATCCTGGGCCAACTTGGACGGGTGACCGCCCACTTGCAGCAAGGCCAATACCAGGGAAGTGAACTCATGGCCCATCGGCAGGCCGGCGAAACGCAGGCTGATATTGCCGTTCGGCCGATTGAGGGCAAAGGATGGCGTGCGGCTGTCGTCGCCATCGGTGCGCAGAGTGATTTTGTCGCTCAGGCTGACGATGTCATTGAGCAGGCCCAGCAGCTCTGCGGATTTCGCGCTGTCATCGAGGGAAGCGACGATCTCGAACGGCAGAACAACCTTTTCCAGGTAAGCCTGCAACTGGGTTTTAAGCGTGGCGTCCAACATGACGGCGATTCCTATGACAAATTTTGGATAAACAAACGCCCGGACGGATCGCGCCCGGGCGTTCGGGCACCTGGGACTGGATTACAGTCCCTAGCGCATTAACAGCGGTAAAACGGAGTGGGAAACGTAGCGAGCGTTGCGCAGGCAAGGCGAAATCAGGCGAGGGCGCGGAGTTTACGAGCTGTAAATGAGCAGTACTCGCTCCGCTCGCCCTTTCGGGCCGCCCTCTGGGCGTTCAGTGGCAAGCCACTGTCCGGCCTGATTTCAACGCCGCATCAGCGACGCGCAGTAGTTTCCCGACCGTTTTTAGATCTTGCCAACCAGGTCCAGAGAAGGAGCCAGGGTCTTCTCGCCTTCTTTCCACTTGGCCGGGCACACTTCACCTGGGTGAGCGGCGGTGTACTGGGCAGCTTTCAGCTTGCGCAGGGTCTCCGACACATCACGGGCGATTTCGTTGGAGTGGATTTCCACGGTCTTGATCACGCCTTGTGGGTTGATCAGGAAGGTGCCGCGCAGGGCCAGGCCTTCTTCCGGGATGTGTACGCCAAAGGCGTTGGTCAGGGCATGGGTCGGGTCACCGATCAGCGGGAACTGGGCCTTGCCCACGGCCGGCGAGGTTTCGTGCCAGACCTTGTGCGAGAAGTGGGTGTCGGTGGTGACGATGTACACCTCGGTACCGGCCTTCTGGAACTCGGCGTAGTTGTTGGCCGCGTCTTCGATTTCAGTTGGGCAGTTGAAGGTGAAGGCAGCCGGCATAAAGATCAGTACCGACCACTGGCCCTGCAGGCTCTGCTCGGTCACTTCGATAAACTTGCCATTGTGGAAGGCGTTGGCTTTGAACGGCTGAACTTGGGTGTTGATCAACGACATGGGGCGATTCCTCGTGGGGTTAGTAACTCGACGAGGAGGATCTTAGGCCGGGCCGCCGACAATGGCTCATTGATTGAGCCGATGGGCATGATTGGCGAAACCAATCGTGCCCATCGCTCCGATACAGCGGTTAAAGCAGACTGGCATCGACACTCAACACCAGCTTGCCACTCACCTGATTGCTCGCCAGCGCGGCAAAGGCCGCCTCCACATCACTGACCGCAAAGGTCTGCGCCAGTTGCGGCTTGAGCTGGCCGGAAGCAAACAGCGGCCATAGGTGCTGGGCGAGGTCGTGAATCAGCTCGGCCTTGAACAGCTCATCACGATTGCGCAGGGTCGAGCCAAGCAACTGGATGCGCTTGCCCAGCAGCAAGGCAAAGTCCAACTGGGCTTCACGCCCGCCCATCAGGCCAATATTGACCCAACGCCCATCCAGGGCCAGCAGTTGCAAGTTCAGCGCCGCGTAGCTGGCCCCGACCGGATCGAGGATCACGTCGAACGGGGCAAAGTCGCCCAAGGCCTGCAAATCATCACCGCGCAGCACACCGCCCTGGGCGCCCAGTGCTTGGCAGTACGCCAGCCGTTCTGCCGAGCCGACACTGACCCAGCACGGGTTGCCAAACGCCTTGCACAATTGGATGGCCGCCGAGCCGACGCCGCTGGCGCCGGCATGCAGCAAGACCCTCTCGCCGGGACGCAGCGCGGCCAGTTGATACAGGTTGAGCCAGGCCGTGGCGTACACCTCGGGCAGAGCCGCCGCTTCCATCAGCGTCACCCCCTCGGGCACCGGCAGGGCGTGACGGCCATCGACCACCACTTCCTCGGCCATGCCCCCGCCGGCCAACAAGGCGCACACCCGGTCACCCACCTGCCAGTGGCTGCCGGCCCCGACCTCAGTCACCACCCCGGAACACTCAAGGCCGAGAATATCGCTGGCCCCGACAGGTGGCGGATACAAACCCGCACGCTGCAACAGGTCGGCACGATTCAGCCCGGCGGCCGCCACCCGGATGCGAATTTGCCCAACATCACAGCCCAATGGCGGGCGCTGCACCCACGCCACACGCCCTTCAACGCCTTGCAATGCCTTCACGCTGCCTCCATAGTGAGTTTTGACTGAACCCAGCATGGAATTGCCGGGTTTTTTGCATTTGCAGCCGGGGCTAACGGAACCGGCGCCCCAGAAGATGGCCCAATATGCGTTATCAGCAGCCTTCGCGTCGAATCAGCATGAAGCATTTCTTTCCCGCCACCACCCTTGCCCTGTTGCTTGGCGTAGTCCCGTCGCTGTTTGCCGCCAGTGCCGCGCCCAACAGCTGGAGCAACCTGCAACCCGAGCGCGAGCAAGTGATTGCCAGCCTCAATGTGGTGGAGCTGCTCAAGCGCCATCATTACAACAAGCCGCCGCTCAACGACGAGCGCTCGCTGAAGATCTACGCCAGCTACCTGAAGCTGCTCGACCCCTCGCGCAGCTATTTCACCGCCGCCGACATTGCCGAGTTTGACCAATGGCGCACCCAGTTCGATGACCTGCTGAAAAGCGGCGACCTGGACCCCGGCTTTATCATCTACAAGCGCCACCTCGACCGCCTCAAGCAGCGCCTGGACTTTGTTCTGACGCAGTTGGATGGCGGCATCGACAGCTTCGATTTCAGCCTCGACGAAAGCCTGCAAACCGACCGCGAGGATGCACCCTGGGCGAACAACAGCGCAGAGCTCGACGAGCTCTGGCGCAAGCGTCTGAAGGACGAAGCCCTGCGCCTGAAGATTGCCGGCAAAGAGCCCAAGGCCATTCAGGAGCTGCTGCTCAAGCGCTACAAAAATCAGATTTCGCGCCTCGAACAAACCCGTGGCGAAGACATCTTCCAGGCCTATATCAACGCCTTCGCCCAGACCTACGACCCGCACACCAATTACCTGTCGCCGGACAACGCGGAAAACTTCGACATCAACATGAGCCTGTCCCTGGAAGGCATCGGCGCCGTGCTGCAAAACGACAACGACTACGTCAAGGTCGTGCGCCTGGTACCGGCCGGCCCGGCGGACAAGAGCAAGCAGATCGTGCCGGCCGACAAGATCATCGGCGTAGCCCAGGGCAATGGCGAGATGGTCGATGTGATCGGCTGGCGCCTGGATGAAGTGGTCAAGCTGATCCGCGGGCCGAAAGGCTCGGTGGTGCGCCTGGATGTGATCCCGGCCAGCAATGCGCCGAATGACCAGACCAGCAAAATCGTGGCCATCACCCGCGAAGCCGTCAAGCTGGAAGAGCAAGCGGCGAAAAAATCCGTGCTCAAGCTGCAGCACGAAGGCCATGACTACAAGCTTGGGGTGATCGAAGTGCCGGCCTTCTACCTCGACTTCAAGGCCTTCCGCGCGGGCGACCCGAACTACACCAGCACCACCCGCGACGTGAAGCGCCTGCTCGGCGAATTGCAGAAGGAAAAGGTCGATGGCGTGGTGATCGATCTGCGCAACAACGGCGGCGGCTCGCTGCAGGAAGCCACCGAGCTGACCGGCCTGTTTATCGACCAGGGCCCCACCGTCCTGGTACGCAACAGCGACGGTCGGGTGGATGTGCTCAACGACGAAAACACCGGGATCTTCTACAAGGGTCCGCTGACCGTGCTGGTCAATCGCCTGTCCGCCTCGGCCTCGGAGATTTTTGCCGGCGCCATGCAGGACTACCACCGCGCCCTGATCATCGGCGGCCAGACCTTTGGCAAGGGCACCGTGCAAACCGTGCAGCCGCTCAATCATGGCGAACTGAAGCTGACCCTGGCCAAGTTCTACCGCGTCTCCGGGCAGAGCACCCAGCACCAGGGGGTGATTCCGGATATCGAATACCCAGCGGTGGTCGACACCAAGGAAATCGGCGAAAGCGCCCTGCCCGAGGCCATGCCCTGGGACAGCATTCGTCCGGCAATCAAACCGGCGATCGATCCGTTCAAGCCCTTCCTGGCCGAACTGCAGGCCCGGCATAACGCGCGCACCGCCAGCGACCCGGATTTCGTCTTCACCCGCGAGCGCCTGGCCCTGGCCCAGAAGCTGATGCATGAAACCACCGTCAGCCTGAATGAAACCCAGCGCCGCGCCCAGCATGCCGACATCGAAGGCCAGCAACTGGCGATGGAAAACGCACGGCGCAAGGCCAAAGGTGAAGAACCGCTGAAAGAGCTGAAGAAAGTCGACGAAGACGCCGCCCCCGAGGAAGAGCCCAAAAGCCAACCCGAAGACGACGCCTACCTGAGCGAAACCGGCAAGATCATGCTCGACTACCTGGGCCTGCGCCCGGCGGTTGCTACCCACTGAGCCGATGTAATAAGAACGTCACGCAACTGTCGTGAAATAAGCCGGCCGCCACCAGACGCTCCGTTTATTTCACCGGCAACGAGACGCCCATGACCACCACCGAGCAGTTAAGCGCCCTGAGCCAGATCCTGGCCCAGGGCAACTTGCACAGCCTATTTCAGCCCATCGTCTCGCTCTCCGAACGACGCATCCTCGGCTACGAGGCCCTGATTCGCGGGCCGTCCAACAGTTCGCTGCACTCGCCCATTCCGCTGTTCGCCGTGGCCCGGCAAAGCGGGCGCCTGAACGAGCTGGAAATCGCCTGC
Source organism: Pseudomonas sp. (assembly GCA_036835505.1). Taxonomy (GTDB): domain Bacteria; phylum Pseudomonadota; class Gammaproteobacteria; order Pseudomonadales; family Pseudomonadaceae; genus Aquipseudomonas. Next base: position 4,008 of record DAITLT010000100.1, on the reverse strand, counting down.
CGAGAAAGCGCCTGCCGCCGCTTCAGCGAGCTGCAGTTGCCGGGCAAGCTGTTCCTCAATATCTCTCCCGAATCCCTGCTGGAGGCCAGCCATCAGCCGGGGCGCACCCTGCAGCTGCTGAAGACCTACGGCATCGCCCCCAGCCAGGTGGTGATCGAGCTGACCGAACAGGCGCCAATCGACGATTTTTCCCTGCTTCACACAGCCCTGCACCACTACCGTGCGATGGGTTTTTCGATTGCCCTGGATGACCTCGGCGCCGGCTATTCCAGCCTGCGCCTGTGGTCGGAGCTGCGCCCGGACTACGTGAAAATCGATCGGCACTTTATCGATGGCATCCATCAGGACGCGGTCAAGCGCGAGTTCGTCGGCTCCATCCTGCAGATGGCCAAGGCCTCGCGGGCCCAGGTGATTGCCGAAGGCATCGAACTGCCCGAGGAGCTGGCGATACTCGCCGAAATGGGCGTGGACCTGCTGCAGGGCTACCTGCTCGGACGCCCACAGGAACAGCCACCATTGGAGGCGCAAAACCTCCTGCCGCTGCTCGAGGCCCGGCCTGGCAGCCTGCAGGATGAAAGCTGCGACCTCAGCGCCCTGCTCAACCAGCAACCGGCGGTGCAAGCCGAGCAGACCATCGGCGAGGTGCTGGCGGCGTTCCGCGCCCAGGCCAATCTCAACTCCATGGCGGTGCTCGACGAACAGCAGCAGCCGATTGGCATCGTCCACCGCCACTCACTGACCGATGCCCTGCTCAAACCCTTTGCCACCGACCTGCTGACGCGCAAACCGATCAGCCGGTTGATGAGCGACGACTTTCTCGCCGTCGAACTGGAGCAATCCCTGCAGCAGGTCAGCCGCCTGCTCACCAGCCGCGCGCGGCAACGCATCGAAGAAGACTTCATCATTACCCACAAGGGCGTTTATCACGGCCTCGGCCGGGTGATCGACGTGCTCAAGCTGATTACCGAACTGAAGATCCAGCAAGCCCGGCATGCCAATCCACTGACCCTGCTGCCGGGCAACGTACCGATCCAGCAGTGCCTGAGCCGCGTCTTGCAGCAAGAACGCGAAGCCCTGATCTGCTACGTCGACATCGACAGCTTCAAGCCGTTCAACGACATCTACGGCTATGCCAAAGGTGATGAGGTCTTGCTGTGTCTAGCCCAATGCCTAAACGAAAGAGTCGATCCAACCTGCGATTTTGTCGGCCATATCGGCGGCGATGATTTCTTGCTGGTGCTCAGCTCAACCGACTGGCGCAAGCGCCTGCACCAGTTGCAGGAAGATTTTCAGGCCCAATGCCGGCGCTTCTATCGCGCCGAACACCTGCAGGCCGGCTGCTTCAGCGCCGCCAACCGCCAGGGCCAGCGCCAGGAGTTCGATCTGTTGAGCCTGTCCATCGGCGTCGTCCACCTGCACCCACAGGCCTGCGCCCAGCTGGATGCCAGCCAGTTGGCGGAGCTGGCCTCACAAGCCAAGCACCATGCCAAGGGCATACCGGGTTACAGCCTGCACCTTATCGATACCCGGCTGATCAACAATCAGAGCCCCAACTCGGCCGCGCGCGCCTCGTAGCGCTGGGCCAATAACGCATCGGCGGCCTGCCCCGCAGCGCCGTCACGGTACAAGGTCGCCAACCGCCGCGCCGCCAGGGGATGGCCCGCCGCGGCCGCCATCGTCCACCAGTGTGCCGCCAACGAGCCATCGGCGGCCTGCCGGGTGTCGCCGGCCAGGCTCAATACACCCAACTGATAGGCGGCCTTGCCATCACCGGCCTGGGCCGCCAGGCGCAGCAGACGCATGCCTTCCTCACGCGCGCCCAGGCCCTGACCGCGAAACAGCAGCAGATGACCATAGAAACTTTGCGCGGCTACGTCACCGAGCGCGGCCATGCGCGCAAATTGCCCCTGCAGCCACTGCCAGGCCCGCGGCTGCTTGACCAGCCAGGGCCAGCCGAGCAACCGCCGCGCCAGCAGATAGCCCAGACGGGCGCGCAGCGACCACAGCATCAGAGCTCCTCGGGGTAGGCGAATTCGAATACCCGCGCCACTTCCGCGGCGTGCCAGGACGCCGCGGCGATACCATCAGACGGCCCGCTAAAACGCCCCAACTGGGCCACGTAGTCGAAAAACCCGGTGCGCGGCAGGCGGCTAGCGCCCTGGCTGATCACCAGGGCACTGCGCAGTGGCCGTTCGGCACGAGCATCCAGGCCGGCCAGGTATTCCAGCGCGGCGGTCAGGGTTTGCATGCCCGGCGTCGGCAATTGCAGGCGCTCGACCAAGGCTCGATAGGTCAGCAGATGGCGCTTGCGGCGGGCATCGTCCAGCTCCAGCAACAGCGCCTGCCAATGCTGACGACTGATCTTCACGCTCAAGACGGATCACTCCAGCCAGCAACGTTCAAGGCCCGAGCCAGGGCGCGACGGATCGCGGCGTCGGGCTGGCGCTCGGCGGTTTCGATCAATTCGAGGTACGACGGGCTGATGCCGACCGTGCGCGCCAATTGCTCGATGGACAAACCCAGGCCCTCGCGCAGGCTGCGCATCTGCCGCAATGCGGCCACTGGCGGTTGTGCCACGGCCGGCTCGGCCATCGGCGAGGTACTTGGCATGCCGGCGGCCTTGAGCAGGGCCTGAAACTCGGCCCAGGGCAGCACCGCGTATTGCGGCTCACCGGCGTGACTGATCACTTGCACATTCATTGTTCGGGGCTCCATGGAAAGCAGCACCAGACCGGCTGGTGCATTCCTTAACGGCCGTCATCTTAACAGGAGGCAGGCGTATCGGGCGCTCCAGCCAAGGCCAATCTGCGCGGCGCCAGGCCCGGCTTGGGGCGCATCGGGTTACCCACAAAAGCTGTGGATAAGCTTGTGTACAAATTCTTAACAAGCGCGCCAAAGCCCCGCCCCACGGGGCTCCCCAACAGATCGGGCATTTTTTAAACAGCAAAAATAAATGAATAAAATCAATAACTTAAAATAAAACCCAAAGTGCCATCAGGTGTCACCCCGAGGCACAGCCAGGCTTCTGGGTCAATGTGCATAACCGTAACGGTAACAATCGCCAAAGGTGCAGTAAAAGCCAGCGCCGCCCCATCCACGAGGAATTTCCCCCCGCACAATGCACAACGCCCCGTCGAGACGGGGCGCTGGGTGTCAGGCGACTGCTTACTGCTGGGGAGCCGGTGCCGCCGGGTCTTTGATCGACAACAGTTCCAGATCAAATACCAGTACCGAGTTGGCCGGGATCGCCGGGCTCGGGCTCTGGGCGCCATAAGCCAGATCGCTCGGGATGTACAGCTTGGCCTTCTCGCCAACGTGCATCAGTTGCAGGGCCTCAACCCAACCTGGAATCACGCCGCTCACCGGCAGATCAATCGGGCTGCCGCGCTGGATCGAGCTGTCGAACACCTTGCCGTCGGTCAGGCGGCCTTCGTAGTGAACACTCACCACGTCGGTGGCTTTTGGCTGAGCGCCTTCGGCCTTGGTGACGATTTCATACTGCAGGCCCGAGGCGGTGGTCTTCACGCCTTCACGCTTGGCATTGTCTTCAAGGAACTTCTTGCCGGCCTTGGCCGCTTCGTCGTTCAGGGCAGCCATGCGCTCTTCGGCACGCTTTTGCAGGAAGGCGAATGCCTCAACCAGCTCTTCGTCCTTGAGCTTCTGCTCTTTCTTGCCGATGGCGTCTTCGATGCCCTGGGCCACGGCCTGGGAATCCAGATCATCCATGCCTTCCTGGGCCAGACTCTTGCCCATGTTCAGGCCGATGCCATAAGAAGCTTTCTGCGCCGGAGTTTTCAGCTCGGTGCTGGTTTGCGAATCACAGCCTGCAAGAACCAGGCTCACCAGAGCGACAGTTGCCAAATGTTGTTTCATGCTTATTCCTTGTTCCTGCGCTTGAGGGGGCAATTCGAGTGAAGACGCGAGCTTAGCAGGCCGCCTCAATCACTGGCTACCCACGATCTGAGCGAGAAAATGCCGAATAGTTCAAGCACTTGGCGAATTGAGCAA
>DAITLT010000099.1:5322-10299 GCA_036835505.1 Pseudomonas sp. | reverse complement strand
GCTTTGGGTGTTCCTTGAGCGTCCACGACGGGTGCTCAGTCGCGAGCAACTGTTGGACGCAGCACGCGGCCGCTCCATCGAGGCCTTCGACCGCAGCATCGACCTGCTGGTCTCGCGCCTGCGGCAGAAACTCGGCGAAGACCCCAAGGCACCGCGCCTGATCAAGACCGTGCGCGGCGAGGGTTACCTGTTCGACGCCCGCGAGATCGCCTGATGCGCCGCGCCGACAGCCTGTTCGCCCGTCTGTTCGGCCTGTTGCTGTTGGCCATTGTGCTGGCCCATGTGCTGGCCTTTGTCTGGTTCAGCCAGTACGGTCACCGTCCGCCACCACCCCACTCGCCGCCCCACACCAATGGCCTGCCTGTCGGTCAACCGCCACCACCGCCGCCTGGTTTTGGCGGTCCGCTGGTGCCGCTGCTGTTTCAGTTGCTGACCCTGATCGTCGCTGCCTGGTATGGCGCGCGCTTGCTCAGCCGGCCCATTCAGCATCTGGCCGAAGCCGCCGAACAGCTGAGCAACGACCTCGACAGCCCGCCCCTGGCCGAAACCGGCCCGCGCGAGTCGCGGTTGGCGGCCCATGCGTTCAACCAGATGCAGCAACGCATCCGCCAGCAGGTGCAGCAGCGCGGGCGCATGCTCGCGGCCGTCTCCCATGACCTGCGCACCCCGCTGGCACGCCTCAAACTGCGGGTCGAGGAAGTGCCCGATGCCCAACTGCGCGCCCGCATGGGCCAGGACCTTGGCGAGATGATCAGCATGCTCGACGCCACCCTCAACTACCTGCACGAACAGCGCAGTTGCGAGGCCCTGCAGTGGCTGGATTTGCAGGCGCTGGTCGAGTCCATGGCCGAAGACGCCCAGGACCGTGGTGCCGATGTGCAGATCAGTGGCCACTGCGCGCCGCTGCGGGTGCAGCCGCTGGCACTGCGCTCGTGCCTGAGCAACCTGCTGGAAAATGCCCTGCGCTATGCCGGCAGCGCACAGATCGAGCTGCGCGACAGCCGCGATCAGGTCGAAGTGCGGGTCTGCGATCACGGCCCCGGCATCGCCGCCGAACAGCGCGAGGCGGTGTTCGAAGCCTTCTTTCGCATCGAAGGCTCACGCAACCGCAACTCGGGCGGCGTCGGCCTGGGTCTGACCATCGCCCGCGAAGCGGCACGCCGCCAAGGCGGCGACATTCATCTGCAGCAAACCCCTGGCGGCGGCCTGACTGCCGTGCTCTGCCTGCCGCGCCAGGCGCCCGTATAAGCGCCGATACAAAGCCCACATAGCCCCGACACATGCACCGCTGAGGCTGACAAAACCGGTAAACCCTTGCCGGTGACAGCGATAGGAGTGACTCCCATGATCAGTGGTGTCAGCAGTTATTCGAGCTACAGCAGCTATAGCTCGACACTCGCCAGCAGCGCGCGCAATAACACCGCCAGCACAGCGGCGGCCAGTTGCAGCGGCGGCCCGGCGAAAGCCCAGGAAAAGCTCTTCAGCATTCTCGACAGCGATGGCAACGGCAGCGTGGCCAAGGAGGAGCTGGACAGCGCGCTCACGGCCGCCAAGGACAGCGACAGCAGCCTGAGCATCGATATCGATGAGCTGTTCAGTCAGTTGGATGCCAACAGCGACGGCAACATCGATAAAGAAGAAACCGCCGCCCTGGCACCACCGCCTCCCCACGGCGGACCGGGCGGCGCCAAACCCGAAGAGCTGTTCGGCCAGCTGGACAGCGACGGTGATGGCAGCGTCGGTCTAGCCGAGCTGAGCAGCGCCCTGGGCGTCAGCAGCGACGACAGTGATCTGACCACCTTGTTTGGTGAACTGGACGGCGATGCCGACGGCGTTCTCAGCGCCCAGGAGACCGCCGCCCTGGCGCCGCCACCGCCCCCTCCACCCGCGCAGATGAGCAGTGCCGACAGTGAGGAACTGTTCAGCGCCATCGACAGCGGCAGTGCTGGCAGCATCAGCAAGGATGAGTTGAGCAGTCTGTTCGAGGCCCTAACCAGCAGCGATAAGAGCAACAGCGCAAGCACCAGTGCCAGCAACGACAGCGGCTATGCCGATATGGTTGCCAGCCTGCTCAAGCAGTACAGCGAAAGTGCCAGCTATAGCAGCAAGATCGGCAGCCAGCTCAGCCTGACGGCCTGACAAGTTGAAAAACTACCTGCGTTGCCATCACTGCGTTAAAACAGGTTCAAAATGCTCATTTACGGCTCGTAAACTCCGCTTTTTCGCCTGTTTTGCCTTGTGCTGACTGCCTCGCCAACGTTTTTCAGCGATTTTATAAATCTGCGCCCGCCGCCTGCGGCGGGCAACGGCTGCATATCAGCTCGACGGTGTTTCGCTCGCGGCTTTGCCGGGCGTGGCGATCCAGTCTTTGAGCAGGCTGTAGGCCACTGCCAGCAGGGTTGGGCCGAGGAACAGGCCCATAAAACCGAAGGCCAGGATGCCGCCGAACACCCCGAGCAACACCACCACCAGCGGCAGGTTGCCGCCGCGGCTGATCAGGTAGGGTTTGAGCACGTTATCCACGCCGCTGACGATAAAGGTGCCCCACACGCCGAGGAAGATCGCCAGGCCGTAATCGCCCCGCCACGCCAGCCAGGCCACCACCGGCCCCCAGATCAGCGGCGGGCCCATGGGGATCAGGCTGAACAGGAAGGTCAGCAAACCGAGCAACACCGCCCCCGGCACACCCGCAATCCAAAAGCCGATCAACGCCAGCAGGGCCTGGGCCGCGGCGGTGCCGATCACGCCATTGACCACCCGTTGCACCGTGCCGGCGACCAGGTGCAGGTAATGATCGGCGCGCTCACCGATCAGCCGGTGCAGCAAGGCATGCACAAAATGCGCAAGGGCCGGGCCGTCGCGGTAAAAGAAGAAGATCAGCACCAGGCTCAGCACCACTTCGAGCATGCCGCCGCCAATCTGCGCACTGCGCGCCAGCAGCCAGTTGCCGACCTCCCCCAGGTACGGCCGGGCGCTGGCGAACAGTGCCGCACCACGGGCATCGATGTCGTCCCACAGGCTCACCAGACGCTCACCCACCAGCGGCAAACCGCCCAGCCAGGCGGGTGGATCGGGCAAGCCATCGACCTGCATGGTTTTAATAAAAACCAGGCCCGTCTGGATATGGTCGGCCAGGTTGAATCCCAGCCACACCAGCGGCGCCGACAGCACCAGCATCCACACCAACGTCAGCACGGCCGCCGCCGCCGTCACCCCGAGCTTGAGCGGGCCGGTGAGCAGGCGCATCAACGGCCAACTGGCAAAGGCCAGCACCGCCGCCCAAAACAGCGCCGACCAGAACGGCGCCAGCACCAACACACAGGCGCCCAGCAGGATAAACAGCAAAATCTGCCCCAGGAGGCGGTCGTTATTCAACATCCAGCTTGTTCCCCACAGAAAAACCCCAGGCCATACAACACACTACCCCTGCCACTCCCACTTCCCACTTCCCACTTCCCACTCCCCATTTCCCACTAACCACTAACCACTAACCACTAACCAGTTACCACTAACGATCTTGCACCCTGATGACCAGCCCGGCCTCGGCGTTGACCTCGGCCGTCAAGCGCGCGCTGCGTACGCCCTGGGCCACCAGGGCCGCGCGCCAGGCCTCGGCCTGGGCACCGTTCAGGCTGACGCGCAGGGTGCTGTCCATATTCAGGCTGCGCGCCAGCACTGCACTCCAGGCCGCGCTGGGGGTTGCCGGCAAGTGCGCCAAGCTCAGTTGCCTAGTGCTTTTCAGTTGCTGCAACAGGGTTCCGGGGCTGGGCAAGAGTTCAGCCAAGGGCGTGCTGGCGTTCAATTGCTCCACATGCAGGTAGGCCCGGCGGTTGCCACGGGTGATCCCGTACAGCACCAGCAGACTGTCCTGCTGCGGCGCCACCAAACGCAGCAAGGCGTAGGCCTGCTGGTCGTCGCTGCCATACAACTGGGCATTGGCAAACACACTATTGGCCCACAGGCTGCTGGAGCCGCAATCACGGCCCTGGCACCAATACAACAACTCGGCGCCCTGGGCCTGAACCTGACTGCGCGCCAGGTTGAACACCTCCAGCGCGGCGTGACCGGCGGGCAAGGCATAGGTCAGGGCGGTCAACTGCCCTTCGGCACTGACCTGGGACTCGATGCGCAGCTTGCCGCTGATACGGCTCAAGGGGCCGGTGGGAAAGACCCGCTCCTGGCCGCTGGCCTGACTGAACTCGATGATCTCGGCACGGGCAAAACGCGGCAGCACCGCAAGGTCCTGACTGCCAGCCACATCGGCGGCCAGGGCCACACTGCCGTACAGGCAAAACAACAGCAAACTGAATAAACGCACCGATAACCTCAACGTTGCAGCATCGCCTGGGCAGCCTTGACCACCTGGGCGGCGTCGGCTTCACGGGGCGGCACCAACAGGCCGCGCTGCACGGCAGGCCGCGCCCCCACGCTGGCCATCCAGCGTTGCAGGTGCTCAAGACCCTCGACCGAGACGCCGGCCCAGTCATGGATATGCACCCAGGGGTAGCTGGCAATGTCGGCAATGCTGTAGTCGCCGGCCAGGTATTGCACCTCGCCCAGGCGCGTGTTGAGCACCTCATAGAGGCGGCGGGTTTCGTTCTGATAGCGCTCGATCGGGCCCTGGAGTTTTTCCGGGTAGTAGCGCAAGAACACATTGGCCTGGCCCTGCATAGGCCCGACGCCGCCCATCTGCAGCATCAGCCACTGGATCACCTGCGAGCGGCCCTTGGCATCGGCCGGGATCAGTTGCCCGGTTTTTTCCGCCAGGTACAACAGGATCGCCCCGGACTCGAACACCGCGAAGTCGCCGTTATCCCGGTCAACAATCGCCGGAATGCGGCCATTGGGGTTGATTTTCAGATAGGCCGGGGCCTTTTGCTCCTGCTGGTCAAAGCGCAGGGCGTGTACCTGATACGCCAGCCCCAGCTCCTCCAGGGCAATCGAGACCTTGTGGCCGTTGGGTGTGGCGGCGGTATA
>DAITLT010000099.1:0-5222 GCA_036835505.1 Pseudomonas sp. | reverse complement strand
GGAAGAAGGGATTGAAACAGTCTGCGACAGACTGGGCGCCCGCCTCGTCATCCAGATGCAAATGATGACCGCCCGCCAGGGTTTGCACGCTGAACGGCAAACCGGCCAACAGCTGCGCCAGGCCGGGCTGGGCCTGCAGCATGCCCTGCTCGGCCAGCACCAGGCTGACCGGGCACTGCACGGCCTGCACGAACGCCTCGGCGTGAGCCTTGGTCAGGCGCAGCGGCGACGGCAACGTCAGGCGCGCGTCGGTGCGCCAGGTGTAACCACCGGGCACCGGCATCAAGCCGCGGCCTGCCAACAGCTCGGCGGCCTCACGACTGACCGCGCCGACGCCTTGCATGCGCGCCGCCACGGCCCGCTCGATCTGCGCGTACACCGGCTTGCGCTTGTCGGCCAGGGCCAACTGCGCCAGCAGCGCCTCACCGAGCTTGACCGGCGCCGTATCAGCTTCGCCGGTGTAGGGAATCAGGCCATCGATCAGGGCCAGACGCTCGATTCGCTGCGGCATGGCGCCGGCCAGCAACACCGAGACGATGGCGCCCATGGAGTGGCCGAGCAAGGCAAAACGCTGCCAGCCAAACTGCTCGGCCACCTGCAACACGTCATGCACGTAATCCCAGATGGCATAGCTGCCGCCTGCCGGACGGTGCTCGGAATGACCGTGGCCGGCCAGATCCAGAGCCACGATGCGCAAGCCTTGCAGCTTGGGCGCCAGGCGGGCGAAGGTCATGGCGTTATCCAGCCAGCCATGCAGGGCTATCACCGGCTGGCCATCCTCGGGGCCGAACAGATGGGCCGCCAGCTCGATATGCGGCAGGCGCAGGCGGACTTCTTCGAAAGACGTGCTCATACCGGATGCGGCTCCCGGCTCCAGCGCTTGAACAAGCCACGCAGCAGCTCGGCGGTGTCTTGCGGGCGCTCCAGCGGGAACATGTGCCCGCCCGGCACGCTGAGGTATTCGCCCAACGGCACCCGGCGCAATAAACGGCCATGGTGGGGCATCACCACCCGGCTGTGCCGGCCGCGCACCATGGCCAGGGGCACCTGCAACTGCTGCGGTTTGCCGGGGCTGGTGTGGGGCACGCTGCGGTAGATATTGATTTCGGTTTGCGCATTGAAACGCAGCGCCAGACCCTCGTTACTGGCCTGCAGGCCATGGGCAACGTAGTCGTCCAGGCACTCGGGATCGAAGCGCCGGAACAGGCTCTTGCCGGCAAAATAATCACGCGCCTCGCCCGCATCGGCAAAACGCTCACGCCGGCCAATGGTGCGCCCGGCCGGGGTGATGCGATCGATAAAGCCAAAGCGCTTGGCCGCGCGAATAACCCATTGATCGGCCAGGGTCAGCAGCGGCGAGTCGAGCAGCACCAGGCCGCGGTACAGCTCGGGCTGGCGCAGCGCGGCGTGATAATGCAGCACCCCGCCCAGGGAGTGACCCACGCCCCACACCGGCTCAGCCCCCTGTTGCAGGTGATAGATCAGCTCGCTGACCAGTTGCTCCCAGTTGTCGTTAACCGGGAAGCGCGGGTCGTGACCATGCTGTTCGAGGCAGGCCACCCGGTAGTCGGCCCCCAGGGCGCGGAATAACTTGCCGTAGGTGGCCGAGGGAAAACCATTGGCATGGGCGAAAAAAACAGGCTGGGACATAGGGGAAGACTGATCGGCAACTGAGAGCTGGATTGTCCAGCAGCACCGCCCTGACAGCAATCACAGTGCGGCCGCTGAATGACGGCAGTGTGGCCAAAGACACGGCGGCAATGGTCATGCCGCCGTGATTGATCAGTCCGCCACGGGCGCGGGCTTGCCCAGCGGCACCACGGCCATGGTCAGGCGCGATACGCAGCTGAGCTTGCCATCGTCGCCACTCAGGCGAATATCCCAGACCTGGGTGGTACGGCCCAGATGCAGCGGCCGCGCCACGGCGGTCACCCGCCCACTGCGCAAGCCACGCAGGTGGTTGGCATTGACCTCCAGGCCCACGCAATAAAAGCGCCTGCTGTCGATGCACAGGTAGCTGGCGGTGGAGCCCAGGGTCTCCGCCAGCACCACCGAGGCGCCGCCATGCAACAGGCCATAGGGCTGATGGGTGCGTGGATCGACCACCATGCTGGCGGTCAGCGAGTCATCGTCGAACGCCTCAAAGCGAATATCCAGCAATTCGACCAGGGTGTTTTTCGACAGCGCATTCAGCGCGTTCAGTTCGGGTTGCTGCAGCCAGATGCTCATGCCCACTCCTTATTCATGCCAGAGCACCGGCTCGCGGCGCTCCATCCAGGCCTGGTAACGCTCGGCATAGGCGTCCTCCACCACGCCGCGCTTGATTTTCAGGGTCGGCGTGAGAAAACCGTTATCAATCCCCCAGACGTCCTTGACCAGGACAATACCGAGCAGCCGCTCGTGCTTGTCGAGTTGTCCATTGACCTCCTCCAGCAGCGCCTTAAGGCTCTGCTCCAAGGCCAGACGGCCGCCCTGACTGGCGTCCTGGCGGGCCAGCTCCGACAGCACGCAGAGGGCCATGGGTTGCGGCATGCCATCGCCGACCACGCACACCTGTTCGATCTTGCCATGCACGGCCAGGCGGTTCTCGATCGGCGCCGGGGCCACGTACTTGCCTTTGCTGGTCTTGAAGATTTCTTTCAAGCGCCCGGTCAGGCGCAGATTGCCCTCGCCGTCCTGCTCGCCCTTGTCGCCGGTGCGCAGAAAGCCATCGACGGTGAGGGTCTCGGCGGTTTTTTCCGGGTCCAGGTAGTAACCCTGCATGGTGGCGCCACTGCGCACCTGCACTTCGCCGGTTTCGGCAATCCGCACTTCAACATCGGTGCAGGGCTGGCCAATCCAGCCATGCCTACGCTTGCCGGGCCGGCAGACGTGGGAGTAGCCGCAGTTTTCGGTCATGCCATAGACCTCAAACAGGTCCAGGCCCAGGCGCTGATACCACTTGAGCAAGGCATCCGGCACCGGCGCGGCGCCGCACAAGGCATAGCGCACGGCATCCAGCCCCAGGCCGGCAAGCACCTTACGGCCCATCCAGCGGCCAATCAGCGGCAACTTGAGGAGGAAGTCCAGGCGCTGCTCGGGCATTTTCGCGAACACCCCCATCTGGAACTTGGTCCAGATCCGCGGCACGCCAAACATCACGGTCGGCCGCGCCCGCTTGAGATCGGTGAGGAAGGTGTCCAGGCTTTCCGCGAAGAAGATCGTCGAACCGCCGTAGAACGACACCATCTCGACAAACATGCGCTCGGCCACATGGCAGAGCGGCAGGTAGGAGAGCATGCGATCGTCTTCCCCGACGCCAAACAAGGCGATGCCGCGAGTGGCGCCAAAGGCGAAGTTGCTGAAATTGTGCATCACCCCTTTCGGCGTGCCGGTGGTGCCGGAGGTGTAGATGATGGTACACAGCTGGTCGGCCGCAGGCCGCGGCTGATCCTGGATCGGCGCGCAGGCTTGCAGGTCGCTCCACAGCACATCAAAGCGCCCACCGGGCCGCAGCGGCAGGCCGACACAGGCAACGCCCTCGGGGATGCCGGGGGCCATGGCCGGCCAATCATCCAGTTTGCCGACAAACACCAACGCCGCCTGGGCATGCTCCAGCACCTGGCGCACCGAGTCGGCGCCGAGATTGGGATACAGCGGCACCGACACATGGCCGGCCATCCAGATGGCCAGGTCGGTGATGATCCAGTGCGCACAGTTCTTGGAGATGATGGCGATGCGACTGCCCTGAGGCAGTTCCAGGCGCCGCAGCCAGTTGGCGGCACGCCGCGCCTGATCGCCGACTTCGGACCAGCTCAGTTGTTCAAGCTGGCCGCCGGCAACCGGCTGGAACAGATAGGGCTTATTCGGGTGGCGGGCTTCGCGGGCAAAAAACGCATCCAGCGGCAAACGGACAGCAGTCATCACAGGCATCCTCCATTGTTATTGTTCTGGGGGCAAACCAAGCACTTGCTTGGTTGAATAAACCACGCAGAAGGAGGCGGTGCAAGTGAAGAAATGTATCCGTCGCCCGGCTTGGCAGGGCGACAGCGGCCGCTCAGTGGCGGTGCGGATGCTGCAGGGCGTTGAGCTGCATGGCGCCCGGCAGCGGCAGTTCACCCTGCAACTCGGCCAGGCTGGCGGTTTTCATCGGCAACGGCGCCTGCCGGTGGGCATGCTGCAGCCAGCCTGCCAGCTCACCGATAAAGGGCTGGTGGCTGACCAGCAGCAGGTTGTCGTCGGCGTGGGCATCCAGGTAGTCAACGGCCTCAGCCAGGTCGCCATCGGGGGTGAGCCAATTGACGGTTTCAAGCGGCGGATGATTGGCCAGCACCTCACGCACGATCTGCGCGGTTTGCTGGGCGCGCACATAGGGACTGGCGAGAATTTTGCTCACGCCATGGCCGGGCAATTGCTCGGCACTCTGTTTGACCTCCTTGCGCCCGTGCGGGGTCAGCTCGCGCTGGGCATCGCTGCGGGCCTGGGCTTCGGCTTCACCATGGCGCAGCAACCAGAGTTTCACAGCTTGGGCTCCTCATCACGCACCGGATGGGCCGCCGGCGGGATGCTGTGGGGCGCTTCACCTTGCGGTGCGGCCGGGGTCGGCCAATCGCTGAACGGCCAGGGTTTTTCGTCGGTATTGAAGGTACCGAAGCGGCCGATCTGCGCCAGGTACTGACTCAGGCTGTCACCAAAGCCCAGCAAGCTGGCGCTCGGCGCGCTGTAGAACAGGCGATAGCCCAGTTGCAGCAGGACCACGCCGGCCAGCGCCAGCTCGGCCACTTGCCAGGCGCAGGCAAACACCAACATCCAGAGGATGCGCAGCAGGATTGATTCGCGCTGCAGATCCTGTTCCGGCTTATTCATAGCAATATCTCCTTATGGCAGCGCCAGCGGCGCAGTTGGGCACATCAGAAATCGTTGATCGAGATGAAATCGACGTCGGTTTTCGGCTCACCGCGCATCAGCAACTCGATCACCTGGGCCAGCGTACGCCCCTCGAAGAGAATCGCGTGCAGACCGGCGACCAAAGGCATGTACACCTCCAGGGCCTGAGCGCGGGCCTTGAGCACCTTGAGGGTGTTGACCCCTTCGGCCACTTCCCCCAGGCGCGCCACCGCATCTTCCAGGCTCAAGCCCTGGCCGAGGGCAAACCCCACCTGGTAATTGCGGCTCTTGGCCGAGGAGCAGGTGACGATCAGATCGCCGACCCCGGCCAGGCCGAGGAAGGTCATCGGGTTGGC
>DAITLT010000098.1:7961-10302 GCA_036835505.1 Pseudomonas sp. | reverse complement strand
TGCGCACCATCGCCGCCACCACCTGGAGCGAATACAAGAAGCACTTCGAGAAAGACCCGGCCCTGGCCCGGCGCTTCCAGCTGGTGCAGCTGCATGAGCCGACCGTCGATGAAGCCGTGACCATCCTCCGTGGCCTGGCGCCTGTTTACGAGAAAAGCCACGGCATCTACCTGCGTGACGACGCCGTGGTCGCCGCCGCCGAGCTGTCCGCACGCTACCTGGCCGGCCGCCAGCTGCCGGACAAAGCCGTCGATGTACTCGATACCGCCTGCGCCCGCGTGCGCATCAGCCTGGCCGCCGCCCCGGAAGCGCTGGAGCGCCTGCGTGGTGAGATTGCCGAAGGTGAACGGCAGAGCGAGGCCTTGGGCCGCGATATGCAAGCCGGCCTGAACATCGACAGCGCAAGCCTCGAACAGCTCGAAGTCCGCCTGAGCCAAGCCCGCGCCGAGCTGGAGCAGATCGAAACCCGTTGGGCAGTGCAGCGTGAGCTGGCCGAACGCCTGCTGGAGTTGCGCAAGCAATGCGCCAGCCTGCGCCAGCCTGACAGCGACCTTGAAAGTACCCGCGCGGCTGAACTGGAGCAGCTGGAAGGCGAACTGCGCGCCGTGCAGGCCGAGCTGGTCAGCGCTCAGGTGAATGAGCGCCTGGTCAGCTTCGAGGTCTGCCCGCGCTTAGTGGCCGAAGTGATCAGCCACTGGACCGGCGTACCGCTGAGCCAGCTGGCCCGCGAACACAACAGCAAGGTACTGACCTTCGCCCACGACCTCGGCCTGCGCGTGCGCGGTCAGGCGCAAGCCATCGCGGCGCTGGACCGCTCCATGCGCGCCACCGCCGCCGGCCTCAATCGCAGCGACGCGCCAGTCGGGGTGTTCCTGCTGGTCGGCCCCAGCGGCGTCGGCAAGACCGAAACTGCACTGGCCCTGGCCGATCTGCTGTATGGCGGCGAGCGCTTCCTCACCACTATCAACATGTCCGAATTCCAGGAGAAGCACACCGTTTCCCGGCTGATCGGCGCACCACCCGGCTATGTCGGCTATGGCGAAGGCGGCATGCTCACCGAAGCCGTGCGGCAGAAGCCCTATTCGGTGGTGCTGCTCGATGAAGTGGAAAAAGCCGACCCAGACGTGATGAACGTCTTCTATCAGATCTTCGATAAGGGCGTGGCCAACGACGGCGAAGGCCGCGAAATCAACTTCCGCAACTGCCTGATCCTGATGACCAGCAACCTGGCCAGCGAACGTATCGCCAGCCTCTGCCAGGGCGGCCAGCGCCCGGATGCAGAAGACCTGGAACAGGCGATTCGCCCAACCCTGACTCAGCACTTCAAGCCGGCGCTGCTCGGCCGCATGCGCGTGGTGCCGTACTACCCGATCAATGGCGAGGTACTCAACGAGCTGGTCGGCCTCAAACTCGCGCGTTTCGGCGAGCGCCTGCAGCGCCGTCAGCTGCAGTTCAGCCATTGCCCGGCGCTGCTGGAAAACCTCGCCGAGCGTTGCAGCCACAGCGACAGCGGCGCGCGCCTGATCGATCACCTGATCGACCAGCACCTGCAACCGCTGGTGGTCGACCGCCTGCTCGACGCCATGGCCAGCGGCGAAAGCCTGCAACGCGTACACGCCACCCTCGATGGCGAAGGGACGGTGGTCTGTGAGTTCGCTTAACGTGTCGCTGATGTTCAGCCAGGTGCCGCAACCGCTGCGCTATGCCGAAGCGCTGTTGCAACGCTTCGCCACGCTGGCGCGCGCAGCCAACAGCAACGCCCTGCTCGGCGGCCTGGTGGAAAGCGCAGCGCAACTGTCCGGCAGCGAGCTGAGCCAGCTGTACCTGCTCGACGACACCCACACACGCCTGACTCTGTCCGCCGAATGGCAGGACGGCCTGCTGCAATCGCGCGCAGGTGCCAGCCTGCCCAGCGACTACGACGGCGAACAGCTGCTGCAGTACTGCTTGTGCCAAAACCAGACGCTCAGCCTCAATGAACTGGACAGCAACCTGCACCAGACCGGCTTCCTCCCCGAGACGCAACAACCCTGGCGCAGCCTGCTCTGCCAACCGCTGCTGGATGAGCAGAAAGGCGTCAGCGGCCTGCTGCTGATTGCCAGCCAGCGCTCGCGTGAGCTGCAGGGTTTTGCCGACTCGCTCGGCCATCTGGGCAGTTTCGTCATCGCTCAATTGCACCTATTGCAGCGCCTGCGTTCACCGCGCAGCGAGCAACCGGCAACTATAGTCGGCACACCCTGCGCCAGCGGCTATGGCCTGATTGGTGATAGCGCGGCAATGCGCAGTGTCTACCTGCTGATCAGCAAGGTGCTGCACAACCCGGTCAGCGTTCTGCTGGCGG
>DAITLT010000098.1:0-7951 GCA_036835505.1 Pseudomonas sp. | reverse complement strand
CCCGCGCCATCCACGATTGTGGCTTGCGCCGCAGCAAGGCCTTTGTCGTGCAGAACTGCGCCTCACTGCCGGAAAATCTGCTGGAAAGCGAACTGTTCGGCTACCGCAAGGGCGCCTTCAGCGGCGCCGACCGCGACCATCAGGGCCTGTTCGATGCGGCCAATGGCGGCACCCTGTTCCTCGATGAAATCGGTGATATGCCGCTGAGCCTGCAAGCCAAGCTGTTGCGCGTATTGCAGGAAGGCGAAGTGCGCCCACTGGGCTCCACCGCCACGCATAAGGTCGATGTGCGCATCGTCGCCGCCACCCACCACAACCTGCGCAACCTGGTAGAAGAAGGCCGTTTCCGCGAGGACCTGTTCTATCGCCTGGCGCAGTTCCCCATCGAACTGCCGGCCCTGCGTGAACGCGATCAGGACATCCTCACCCTGGCGCGCTACTTCGCCGACAAGGCCAGCAGCTTTTTGCAACGCAACCAGTGCCGCTGGGCGGACAGCACCCTCGATCACCTGGCCCGCTACCCCTTCCCCGGCAACGTGCGCGAACTCAAAGGCCTGGTCGAACGCGCCGTACTGCTGTGCGAAGGCGGCGAGCTGCTGCCGGAACACTTCGACCTGCGCCAGGCCGGCAGCAACGACGAATCCGGCATGAACCTGCGCGAACGCATGGAGCGCGTCGAACGCAGCCTGCTGCTCGACTGCCTGCGCAAGAACCGCGGCAACCAGACCAGCGCCGCCGGCGAACTGGGCCTGCCCCGGCGCACCCTGCTGTACCGCATGCAGCGGCTGAATATCAGCCCGGCTGACGTGTAAGGCTTAAGGAGAAGAGCATGTTCAACGCCGCCAATCAGACCCATTTCAGCCTGAGCATCGAAGGTGTCAGCCACGATCTGCAGGTACTGGAATTTACCGGTCGTGAAGCCATCAGCCAGCCGTTCGTGTTCGAACTGGAGCTGATCAGCGAACGCCCCGATCTCGACCTGGAAAACCTGCTGCATCAGCCAGCCTTCCTCGCCCTTAGCCCCAGCGGCACTGGCATTCATGGCCTGATCTACCGCATTGCCCAGGGTGACTCCGGGCAGCGCCTGACCCGCTACCACGTGACCCTGCGCCCGCAACTGGCCTATCTGGCGCACCGCATCAATCAGCGGATATTCCAGCACCTGAGCGTGGAAAAGATCATCAGCCAGGTGCTCGAAGAGCACGGCATCCAGAGCAATGCCTATAAATTCCAGTTCGGCCCCAGCGTCTACCCGGCGCGCGAATACTGCGTGCAGTACGACGAAAGCGACCTGCACTTTATCCAGCGCCTGTGCGAAGAAGAAGGCATTCATTACCACTTCCAGCACAGCGAGCAAGGCCATGTGTTGGTCTTTGGTGACGACCAGACGGTGTTCCCGAAACTCGCGCCAACGGCCTATCAGCAAGACAGCGGACTGGTGGCCGACGAGCCGGTGGTCAAGCGTTTCGCCTTACGCCTGGAAACCCGCACCAGCCGCGTTACCCGCCGCGACTATAACTTCGAGAAACCCAAGCTGCTGATGGAAGCCGCCTTCAACAGCGAGTTCCAGCCCGACCTCGAGGACTACGACTACCCCGGTCGCTTTGTTGAGCGTGAACGTGGCAAGCACCTGGCCAAACGCAACCTCGAGCGTCATCGCAGCGATTACGAATTAGCCCAGGGTGAAAGCGACCAGCCGCTGCTGGCCAGCGGCCACTTCCTCAACCTCAGCGCGCATCCGCGCAGCGACTGGAACCAGCTCTGGCTGCTGACGGAAATCAGCCACGAAGGCAAACAACCGCAAGTGCTGGAAGAATCCGTGACCAGCCACACCCAGATCAGCGACGGTTTCCAGCAGGGCTACCGCAACCGCTTCAGCGCCACGCCCTGGGATGTGCTGCATCGCCCTGCGCTGAAGCACCCAAAACCCAAGGTGCTGGGCAGCCAGACCGCCGTGGTCACCGGGCCTGCGGGTGAAGAGATCCACTGCGACCAGTACGGCCGCGTGAAGGTGCAATTTCACTGGGACCGCGAAGGCCAAGCGAACGATAAAACCAGTTGCTGGCTGCGCGTATCCTCCAGCTGGGCCGGCGATGGCTACGGCGCTATCGCCATCCCGCGCATCGGCATGGAAGTGCTGGTGACCTTCCTCGAAGGCGATCCCGATCAGCCGCTGGTCACCGGTTGCCTGTACCACGCCGCCCACGTCGTGCCCTACGCGCTGCCGGCCAACAAGACCCGCAGCCTGTTCAAAACGTTGAGCAGCCCAGGCGGTGGCGGCTACAACGAGCTGCGCATCGAAGACAAAAAAGGCGAGGAGCAAATTTACCTGCACGCCCAGCGCGACTGGGACGAGAACATCGAGCACGACCAGAAAATCCGCGTCGGCCACGAACGCCACGACACCGTCGAAGCCAACAGCTATAGCCAGTTCCTCGCCGAAGAACACCGCACCACCCACGCCGACCGCAAGGTGGAAACCCGCAGCAACGACCACCTCACGGTTGGGCAGAAACAGCATGTGAAAGTCGGCGTCGGCCAGTTCGTCGAAGCCGGCAACGAAATCCACTACTACGCCGGCAACAAAGTGGTGATCGACGCCGGCATGGAGCTCACCGCGGTGGGTGGCGGCAGCTTTCTCAAGCTTGATCCGGGCGGCGTCACGCTTAGCGGCGCGACGATCAAGATCAACTCTGGCGGTGGCCCGGGCAAAGGCTCAGGGATCGCGATTCTGCCACCCGTTATTCCGGGCGCGGCGGATGCGGATAAGGCGGGCAATCTGCTCGATAGCGCCAACGCCAACACCACTTGGTTGGAGTTAAACCTGCATCACGACAACCTGGAGCCCGTACCAGGCGCCGCCTACAAGGTTGAATTCAGTGACGGCTCGGTACGCGAGGGCGTATTGGATAAAAAGGGCTTTGCCCGACTCGAAGACGTCCCCCCAGGTCCCTCGAAAATCTATTACGGCGAAGACCCGCGCAGCTTCGAACTGGAACCCATCAAGGCGACTAAAACAACGCAGCGTGATCTCGACGAAGACCTGAAAAAACTTGGATTAGACCCAGCCAGCATCAACATCGATGACTTGATTGCACAAGCTTCAGGACGACAGCTATGAGCACTATTGACCAGCACGACACAGACCTCGACTTCGACGAAGAGGAGGATGAACTCGATAGCGAGCAGGAAAAACGTCAAGCCTATGAAGAGGCGGTGGTCGAACTGGCTAAAGGCATCGCGCTCGGCGCCGTGCCATTTCTTGGGCAAGCTATCGATGCCTACGACACCATCGAATCGGCGATTCGGGTGCATCAGTCAGAAACGCCGGCAAGCAAAGAAGAAGCCCAGTTCGATCTGGTACTGGCCATTATTGGCTGGGTACCCGGCCCTGGCGACGGGGTTAAAAAGAGCCTGCGCTTGGTTAATCGCAATCCGGACCGGTTCGCCCCAGTCCTGTTCGACTTTCTGCGCTTCGTCCTAGAAGAGTGCGGAATTCGCACCAGCCCGGAAGAGCTGTTGGCCAAGATATTCGATGCCAAGGCTTTGCAAGGGCAGTTGGATGAAGTCATCAATGGCGTCAAGGACTCCAGTGCATTCGATGCCTTACCCGGTTCGGTACAAAATGTCGTGCTCAATGTGCTGGCTATGGCTCGTGACAACTTCCCGGCCATGCTGGGAATTGTCGAGCGGCGCTTGCTGAAATGGCGCCGCAAACAACGCAACAGTTCGGCCATGACCTCCGATAATGGCCAAACAGCCAACGGCACAAAACCCCAAGGCCAAGCCAGCGATAACGCCGAAGGCAAAGACAGCCCAAGTAATGCTGCACACAACAAAGTGGATAGTCAGAGAACCAAGAAGCATCCGATTGAGGGCATCAATAACGCCATACTTGGTATAGCCGGTGAACATATCGCCGATTATTACTGCTACGAAAAACTGGGCTGGGGCAAGGACTGGGAAGCGCATGACGACGGTGGTGCAGGCATGTGGAACTCTGGCAATCCCAGCGCGATTATTCCCGGCAAATTGTCTAGGGGCGGTAGCCCAAAAGATCATCACAAGTTATTTAAACTGACCGACCCCTCTTTCGGTACAGGTATTGATGCCGTCTGGTGTGCCGAGGGATGCGCAAACAATGACGGCAAACCTTTTGCGATTGTTGATGCCAAGGCCAGCGCCAGTGGCAAAAAGCCTAAATATATGAGCAAGCCCGGTAATACCCGCAAGCCTGGAATATCCAGCCTGCTGGAAGGCAGTGGCAGTGGACGAAACCGGGTAGTGCAAATGAGTCATGAGTGGATTGATAAAAATATTGATCGAGCTGTATCCCGTGATCTCGCTAGGAAGATAAGAAGCAAGTCGCCGGACGGAATGCGTGCTTATAGTCGCCATATTCTCTATACGCCCCCCTATTCCGATTCATTGTTAACACATCTGGGCGCCACTTTCGAAAATGGCACGGCGGAACTTCACGATGAACATACAGCCACTCATTATTCCGCTGGGGATGTGAAAATCGCAGTCAACAGAGCCAAGCTGCGAGAGAGAAAAACAGGTAAATATCGCGGCGCCGAAGGTCTGAGAGAGGAAAATCAATGAGCACTGAAAAACCATGCCGTCAACCATTCGCGACTAAGGCATATTTTCAAAGAGCGATATCCATCCTCGAAGAGTGGAACACAGATATATTTGGCTACTTCCTTAATCCAAATATTTGCGACCAAGATAAGTCGATAGACGCCACTAGGCTATGCAAAAACTCTTACGATTTAATATCATGCGCTTATACTACTGGCCAAAGCCCAGAGCAAATAACTCCTCGACTAGATGCTTTAGTCTCTGCGTATGAGAAAGAACGCGAGTTCTCCATCATTTCCTACGGTAGCGATGAAGTCAGCGCGCGCCTCGGCCCGAACGACGACTACGAACAGTTTCTGCAAACCCTTAGCCTGTGCATTCTGCTTGGCCGTGGCGAATTGATTTCTCGCTTAACCGCCATCTTTGACCGCGATAATAAAGGCCAGGACGCCATCTACGAAACCCTGACCTCATTCTATGACGACAGCCGCATCAAAACAGATGACTTATTGTTCAAACGGCCTTTCGCCGGCCTGCTGAAAGTCATCCGCGCCGCCACCCCCAAGGAGGCCAGCAAGCTACTAGATAAGTATTGCAAGGACTGGTATCCCGCCTTTAAGAAGGCGCCGTGGCACGACTCCCACTTAAGCATTGTCGACAATGAAGGCAGTTACAGCGGTTACTGGGCTTTCGAAGCCGGCGCAGTGGCCTTTCTCCTGAATATTGACGACAGCCAAATCGATCATATGGTCTACCCCAAGGATCTGGTCGCCTATGCCCGCGCCCTGCAACCCATAAACAACCACCCAGCCCCCATTCATGCAGGGCAGACTTGTTCGCATTCAGGCTATTGGTTCAGCCCTGCCCAGCAGGGCTCCCGTCGCCACTTTAAACAGGGCGAAATTATGCCGGAGTTTAAAGGTTCTGCGTGGGGAGCAACGATCTGGTATTGGTCAAGCGAGGATAAAGCTTGATGCAAGCGTATAACTACACTACCGAAGCGAAAATAATAAACCTGTCCCCTTTGCGACTCTGGCTATCGAGTAATTTACCTATGCAAAGAAGACAAAAATTTATTACCCCTGACTACTACAAGAGCGTACTCGCGTTATGTGAAGGAACAGAATCTTTTTGGGCTAACAACTCAATGGAGTCTGACTCTGCCGAGCAAGAGGCAGCCCTCAAGGCTCGAGATATTCAATCCGCTGCACTTGATAAGATTTTTATTCAATATACAGCCGGCGAGCCCATTGATGTGCTTATTCCGTCGCTGGAAAAATTGATCGATAACTACGAAAATTACCAGAGAGCACTGGAGATACAAGAGCAGCTTCCCAATATTTCACCCCTCGCCATCGACGATTGGCCTGGACAATACGAAGAGTGCGTACAGGTTATAAGTCTCTGCATTCTGCTGCATCGGATCGACTTGCTGCAGCGCTTTGTCGCCTTGTTAGACAACGCCGGTTATGCCGGTGAAGACACGCTGTATGAAGATCTACTACGCAAAGTTTTACCTGGCCGCAATGACTTGGATGAGTGGTATCACGATCTTTATACGCCGCTAATCCGAGCTATTTATGCACCCACCAAAGAAGAGGCATCCGCATTACTGAAGCTCTATTGCGATCAGTGGTACAGCGCTTTTGAAGACAAGCAAACTAATTGGCATGACACCCACTTAGATATCGACGGTGACGAGGGTAGTTATTACGGCTACTGGGCTTTCGAAGCAGCTGCCATTGCCTTTCTTTACGACATCGACGACAGCGAAGTCGACCATATGGTCTACCCCAAAGATCTGGTGGCTTACGCCCGTAATTTCAGTTCGTCGCCTAACTCTACGCAGACTGGCCGCATCGAATCCGGGCAACCCTGCCCCAAAGCGGGCTACTGGTTTACCCCGGCCCAAGCCAATTCCCGACGTGCATTCAAGCAGGGCGAAATCATGCCGGCTTTCGACGGTTCCCGTTGGGGCGCGACGCTTTGGTATTGGTCCGGCGAAGACGATGCCTGATATCTGCTTACCCACCTTTCGCACTTAAAAGAGAAGAGCAACTGATGCTGAAACGTTATTACCCAACCGCCCTGCTCGCCCTGGCCCTATGCCTCACCGCCTGCAGCGGCAATTACAAGTTCAACGATGACGAATACCGCCCGCTGGGCGAACCGCAAGCAGTGAAACGCGGCAACTGACCGCAAGGAGTTAACAACCATGGAACTGGTCTTCGATGTGGTCAGTGCACAGCAGTTCGTGCCAGGTCTATTGACCACCAAAACCTTCAAGCAAGCCGGCGGCATTATTGGCCGGGCGGAGGAGTGCGACTGGGTGATTCCGGATCGCAAGCGCGTGCTGTCCAGCCGGCATGCCGAGGTGAGCTATCGCAATGGCTCCTTTTACCTGACCGACACCAGCAGCAATGGCATTCAGCTGAAAGACAGCGGCGCCAGCCTGCGCAAGGGTGAGGCCCAGCGTATCGAGCATGGCAGCGTGTATTGCTTCGGCGATTTCGAGCTGCGCGCGCGACTGATTCAGGACCCGGCCATGTTTGCTGGCGACATCGGCCGTGCGCAGCCCGCCGGCAGCATCATCCCGGACGATGCCTTCCTCGACCTCGATCCGCTGACCGCCATCGACCAGCAGGAACGCGTGTATGCCGAGGTCGATGACCTGACGGCGATTCTGCGTCCGCATAACGTGCAGGCGCAGCAGCGTGACTACGCGCAGATCGATGAAGAAAACCTGCTAGTGCCCGCGCTGGTAATGCCAACGCCTGAGCCGCAGCCCAAGCGTGCGCCGGAACCGGTACGCCTGCCGCCCACCTTCTGGGAAAAATTCTCCGAAGCACTGGGGGTCAAACTCGATGACCTCGATGACGATGCCCGCGAAGCCCTGGCCATTCACAGCGCCAAGCTGCTTAAGCAGAGCATCGGCAGCCTGCAGCAAAGCCTGCGCACGCGCAGTGAGCTGAAGAATGAACTGCGCCTGGCTCTGACCACCGTGCAAAGCGCCGGCAATAACCCGCTCAAGCACACCGCCGACAGCAGTGAAGCGCTGAGCGCCCTGTTGCGTGGCGGTAAGGCCGGGCAACTGAGCGCTGAGCAGACCATCAGCCGCAGCTTCCGTGATCTGCAGGCACACCAGGTGGCGCTGCTCGCCGCCAGCCGCGCGGCGGTCAAGGGCATGTTCGAGCAATTGTCGCCGGAGCATCTGAGCCTGCGCTTCGAGCGTGAAGGCCGCAAACCGCTGATCGCCACCGCCGGCAGCCGCTGGCGCGCCTACCGGCGCCTGCACGGCGCGCTGAAACAGAATGACGACTGGAGCGACCGCCTGTTCGCCCGCGACTTCGCCAACACCTATGAAGAA
>DAITLT010000097.1:6453-10325 GCA_036835505.1 Pseudomonas sp. | reverse complement strand
CTTTGAGTTTCTGGCGCAGGCGGCTGCAGGCTTGGTGCTTGCGGGTGGAGCGGGCTTTGCCGCAGATGTCGCAGATGCTCGGCAGGCTCAGGCGATGGCTGGCCAGCGGTGGGCGAGTGCGGTCGGTGGTGGTTGGGTTAGGCACTGGCCACCTCCTCGACCTGCAGGCTGTCGAAGTCCAGCGTCTCTACGCAGGCCGCGATGCAGCGAATGCCGCACCTGCCGAAAGGATTTCCGTCTTCGGTGCCGCCCCAGCCTTCTTCGTTATGCACATCTGCCGTCCAAAACGGCCCAGGGTTCTCGCCGGTAATCGGGTTGCCGGTTCTTTCGCTGAACTCTGCACCGCCTTGGGTGAGCATGGTGTTGATCATCACCTGGCCGAACAAGCGAATCACTGTCCGGACAACGTCGCCGTTTTCTTCATCGAGGCGGTCGTCTGAGCTGCTCCAGAACTCGTTGATCATCGTGGCCATTTCAACTGTAAGTAATTCGTGGTTCACCTCAAGCGTCACCTTGTCGTCGCTGAACTGCTCGGAAACGGTGTATCGCTTGATATTGGTGGCGGTGGTAGCCTCTACGCTGCCGCCTTGGGGTTGATTCACTTGCATGGTGCTTCTCCTTTGGGGTGGTTGGCGTCGAGGGGTTGCAGCCCCTCGGCGCCTCTTTTTTTGCCGGTTTTCCCGGTCACTTCACGCGGATTTTCTTGCCGCCTTCCAGCACATACAGGTTCACGTCGGCCAGGCTGTATTGGCCGCCCACCCCACCCTTGACCACATAGCCATCGCTGGCCTCGCGGATGCGCACCTTGAACGGGTAGCCGTAGCCCTGGTTGCGGCACCACTCTGCCTGGTGGGCGTATTTGCTCGATTTCTTGATCTCGGCGTAGAGTTGCTGGCCGACAGGGCGCCGGCCGTGCGGGCCATGAGCCGCCTCAAACCCCTCCCAACGTGCATGGGTGTTCGGGTCTGCATAGCCGGTGTCTTCGACGTTGCGTTGAACCGGCCAGTCCCTCGACTGGGCCAGATCCTCAAACGCGAACAGCAGGTCAAGATCCGATAGCGTGGTTGTGGGCGCGGCGCAGCTTCCGATGCGGGTGCTTTGCATGGTGCTTCTCCTTTGGCGGTGGGTTAGTGGGCGAGGGCCAGCAGCAGGTCAGGCACCTGGCTGGCGATGGCCACCAGCGCCACCAGGGCGACGGCGCTGCCGATCAGGGTGAGGGCGAATTCCAGCCCGCTGGGTTCGTTGTCGTGGTCGTTGTCGTGGGTTTGCATGGTGCTTCTCCTTTGGGGTGATCGCGTGCGGGTTGCAGCCCTTACGGTTTCTTGAACATCCAGCATTTGACGGTGGTGCAGCGCGGCGACATCTGGTTGCGCAGGTTGAAGGCCGCGCGCACGGCGCTGTCGACGCTCTTGTTGCTCTCGATGTAGGCCCGGCTGCGGCTGCTTTTGAGCAGGTTGCGCAGGGTGCCGATGTCGGCCAGCTTCTGGCGGTGCTCGGCGGCGCGTTCGCAGAACTCGTTGAGGTTGATGGCGATCAGGTCGTTCTTGCTGTGGTTGACCACCGCGTCTTCGCTGATCGACTCCAGGTACTCGAACACCTCCCAGAACTCGGCCACTTCCTGCGGGTCGGCGTTGATCGCGCCCTGGCGCTCGATGGCCATGCGGGTCAGTTCGGCGAGGGTTGCGGCGTGCTGCTGGTCGGTGAAGGGCACCATCAGGCGCATGGCGTCGACCATGGCCATCAGCTGGGCGTGGTTTTTGATGATCCGCTCGACGCGGATCTGGTTGAGGGCGCGCAGGGTGCCCTCATGCACCTTGACCTGGCGGCGGAAGACTTCGAGCACCGGCTGCTCGGCCTTCACCGCCAGCAGCAGAAAGTGGCTCACGTCCAGGGTGTTGAGGTGGTTGAGGTTGTCGACCGCCGCGCGGCTGGCGCTGGTGACATCGGGGCGCACGAAGTGCAGCTTGATGATGCGCGTGAGGATGGCCTCGCTAGCGGTCACCGTGGCGTTCTGGCTGATGGCGATGGTGCCGCGAAACGGTGGCTCGTAGGTTTCGTTGCCGGCCGTCTTGACGCCGGTGACGCCCAGGGTGCCGCCGTTGAACAGCGGTTTAAGCTCGTCCCAGTCGTAGGCCTTGGCCATGCCGCGATCGTTGTCGCTACGGTCGGCCTCGAGCAGCACCAGGGGCATGCCCGATATCTGGCCCATCCAGCGGCGCAGGCCGGCGCGGGTCATCTTCGAGGGGTCTTTGCCTTCCTCATCGGGGCGGCCGAGCAGCTTCCACAAAAAGTTGAGCAGGGTGGTCTTGCCGGCGCCGGCCTCGCCGGTCACCTCCAGGAAGGGGAAGGACTGAAACTCGGCGCGGATCTGCTCGGCGAACAGCGAGCCGAACCAGAACGCCAACGCCACCAGGCCCTGGGTACCGAAACTAATCCACAGCCAGTCGAGCCACTCCTGCCGATAGCCCTGGTTGTCGCGGGCGATTTCCAGCTTGATCGACTTTTGCAGGGTCTTGAGGCGCAGCTTCTTGAACTCAAAGTAGTCCTCAGTGTTGGCATGGGCAATCACGCCGCCGCGCACGGCGAAGTCGCCGAACACATAGCAGCCGTGTTCCTTGCTGTAGCCGATGTAGTCGATGGTCTGCACGGTTTTCAGGCCGTAGAGCTGGTCCTTCATGATCCTGACCAGCTGCCCGGTGCTGCCGGTGAACATCGCGCCGGCGGCCATGCCGAGCAGGCGCTTGTTGAAATCCGGGGCGGCTGCCACCTGGCCGCTGGTGAAGGTGTTGAGCAGGCTGGGGCCATCGTGCTGGAAGTCCACGCGGAAGTAGTACCAGGACTCGTCGGTCACCTCGTTGCGCTGGAAGTACAGCGCCTGCGGGTAGCAGTTGGCGATCTCCACCACGCCGCCGCACTGGTACAGGGCCTTTTCGCTGCGCTGCTTGTCGTTGAGCAGCTTGTCGGCCTGGCGCTCGGAGTCCTCGAGCTCCTGTACGGCGCGGTTGAATTTCTCCAGGTCCATCTTGAACCAGTACATGCGCTGCTCGAAGCCGAAGTGAAACTCATGGCGCGGGCGCCATTCGTACATCAGCACGCCCTTTTCGGCGGCGCTTTCGGCGATCAGCAGGGCGCCGTGGTAGCGCGCCTCGTTCAGGTCATTGGTGACCTTGTCGGCGCGCTTTTCCGCGTCATCGATAAAGGCCCAGCGCTGGTGAAGGTCGTTCCAGTCGGCTTTGCGCTCGCGCTGGGGGATCTGCGCGGCGGTACAGCTGTAGCCCAGGTCGCGGGCCAGCTTGATGTGCTTGCGGGTGTAGCGGTGCGCGCCGGGTTCGTTGTCCAGCGCCCAGACCAGCTCGGGCAGTTTGCCGCCGCGCTGGCGCGACAGTTCCTTGAGCGATTCCTCAGGGAAGTAGGCGCTGCTCATGGCCGACACGGCGGCGATGCCGTGGTGCAGCAGGGCGATGGCGTCGAAGATGCCCTCGACAATCCACAGCTCTTTGGCCTCGAGCAGGTCCACGCACGGTGGGCACCACCAGTGGCCGCGCGGGCTCTGCCCAGGGGCGAAGCGCGCTTTCATCTTGCCGAAACGATGCGGGCGGTCGATCAGGCGCTCCCAGTAGCCGCCTTTCTCCAGGGGGAAGCGCACGGTGGCGCTGCCGATGCCCTGGGTGCGGTCCCAGTAGTTGTCCTGGCTGTACCAGCCCTTGATCAGGTGCAGGTCGAAGCCCCTGGCGAACTGCAGGTAGCTGTCGACCGAGGCATTGGGGGTGGCGTCGGTGGCCGGGGCGCGCTTGCTCCAGTCGTCGAACAGATCCTCGAACAGCTCTTTGACGTGCCACTGCTCGCCGCACTTGCTCTCGCGGCCACAGCGG
>DAITLT010000097.1:0-6443 GCA_036835505.1 Pseudomonas sp. | reverse complement strand
TACAGCTCCCGCTTGCCGCAGCTCGGGCAGGTGCCCTTGCGCATCCAGGGCGTGCCCTTGGCGTGTTGCAGGCCATAGTCGGATTCCAGCCGGCGCAGTACTTCGCTGCGGATCTCGCGCTCCATGGTTTTCATTGGCCGTGCTGCTCCCAGTTCCAGGTGGTGGCGAGGTCTTGCAGGTCGCGCAGGGCCTGCTGGGTGACGCCCCACTGAATGAGGTCGTGGTCGGCCATGGCGGCGAGGTAGCCGATCAGCATGCCCAGGCAGCGGCTGGCCTCCCCGGTGTCGCACTTGCGTGCGGCTTTCTCCAGCTGGCTGAGCCAGCCCATGGCCATGGGTCGGCTGGCGATGTGGCGGGCCAATGGGGCGGACGCCTCGAGGGCGGCTTTAACGGCGGGGCTCATGCCTGCACTTCCTGTTCGGCCAGCTGCTTGCGCAGTTCGCGGGCGCTGCGGCAGATGCCGGCGATGTGCGGGTGGTCGGCCAGCACGCGCTGGGCGCGGAAACCCTCGGCCACGTAGCGGTAGCTGTCGGAGTACCAGAGGTCGGCCATGGCCTGTTCGTACTGGTTGACCAGCCAGCGCAGGTAGGCCTGGCCTTGGGTCGGGTTCAGCTGGATTGACACGGTGATGTCGCTCATAAGGTCACCAATCGGGCGCAACTTGCCCCTGCCCACGGTGGGCGGGCATAGGCAGGGGCAAAGGGTTTAGAGGGTGTGGTTGGCGATAAAGCGGCTGGGCAGGATGCGCCGCGGCATCAGGGCGCGTTCGCCGGTGCGGCGGTCGATCAACACCACGCTGCTGTAGTCGGAGCCGCTGGCCAGGTCGAAGCCGATCAGGGCTTGCAGCGGCGTGCCAAGGTCGCTCATGGCCAGGTGCACCAGGCGCTGGGCCATGAACACCGGCACCTCCATGGCTTGCACCAGGTAGCGGGCGGCGCGCTCGAACAACTGCGCGTCGTCGCCCAGGTGCTCGGCCTGATGCCGCTGCAGAAAGCTGCGGGCGGCCTGCTGCATGCTGTCGCGGTATTCCATGGCTTCGCTCATGAGTGCATCTCCAGTTGGTCGACCAGGTCGAGTTGTGCGTCGTGTTCGTTGCGCATGCAGGCCCGACGCTGGGCGCTGTTAGCCTGGGGCAGCTGCACGGCGGGGTTGGCCATGCCGCTGGGGCCGAGTTCGTGGGTCATCTGGAACTCGGCGCGCACGCTCCAGCTGCAGGCCTCGTTGGTGCACTGCAGGTAGGCAATGCGCAGGAAGATGTGCTGGCCCTCGCTGGTGCGGATGCGCATGCGGCCTTGGCAGTGCGGGCAAACCAGTTTGTAGACGCTCATGGCTTGGCCCTCCGGTGCAGGGTGATCACCGCGCCGACTTCGGTGTGACGGGCGGCGATGTGCTCGCGGTGGGCGGCGATGATCTCGGCCAGCTCGGCCTCGTTGATGTCGCCATCTACCAGCGCCCTGGCAATGACCTGGTCGACTGCGCCTTTCTTGATGTCGGTGGCCAGCGAGCGGGTGTAGAGGTCGATGTTGTCCAGGGCCTGGGCATCAGGCATGGCCACGAACACGCCGCCATAGAGCGCGCTGATGTAGTCCGGCAGGTGGGTGGTGCCGGTTTGCTGCTCGAGCATGTGGATTTGCTCATCGGTCAGGGGCTGGCTGCCGGCGTTCTCGTAGACGTGGTTGTCGAGCTTCTTAACCGTACTCAGGCCCAGGCGGCTGGCGGCGCAGTCACGGCCGCCCGGGTAGGCGCTGACTACAGCACTCATGACCTGGCGGCGGGTTTCTAGAATCGAGCGTTTCATCTTCTGGTTTTCCCCTGTCCCTAAGCGCATTACGGTTTAACCACGCCATCTTTGATGCCGAGTAGTACGGCGGCGCGGTGAGCCTCGCCGCGCTTGCCTTTCTTTCGACCGTTGAGCAGATCGCTGACCAGATTTCTGTTCAGGTCATGTTCGCGGCAGAACTCGGCGATGCTTTTCCCCTCGCGGTCAAGAGCCGCGCGGGCTTGCTCGGGAGTGAGAAGGGCATGCATAGTGTTCATCCGTGTTTAATCGTGTTTGATGAAGGGGATTCTTGGGCAGATTTCTGTTCAAGTCAACTTATATTGATCAAAAAATTGTTCATAGAGTCAGGGGTCGGTGAGCGCCTGAGAGAAGAACGGGATCGGCTGGGCCTGAATCAGACCGATTTCGGCGTGGCGGCGGGGGTCAGTCGCGGCACACAAAAGGCCTATGAACTGGAATCCAGCTCGCCTGATATCCGCTACCTCAGCACCCTGC
Source organism: Pseudomonas sp. (assembly GCA_036835505.1). GTDB lineage: Bacteria > Pseudomonadota > Gammaproteobacteria > Pseudomonadales > Pseudomonadaceae > Aquipseudomonas. The sequence goes on along the minus strand of DAITLT010000097.1, from coordinate 4,168 downwards.
AGGGCATGGAAGTGGACGTGCTTTACGTGTTGACCGGGGAACGGTCGACGATGGATGCCGATGGCCTGACGGCGGAGGAAGCCAAGGTGCTCGAGCAGTACCGGACAATGTCGCCGGAGAGCAGGGCATCGGTCGAGCGAGTGGCCGAGGCGCTGGCGAATTACAAAATCTAAGGAATGACGATGACCAGGAATGGATTGTTCGGGCTGGTGATCGCCAGTCTGCTGCTTGCGGCCACTGCGGCGGTCGCCGCCAATATCGAGCTGGTGAGCGCCGATGACTACGGCCAGGGCTGGCCATTCACCCTAGATGAGGTGCACCTGCTGTGCCTGGACGGTAACGCGGTGGTGGCCTCCGATCCTGAAAGCGGGCGCATGTACCCGCTCAACGGCAGCGCCACTGCTAAGGCTACCAAGCTCGCCTTGGAACCGTTGGCGCCTATCTGGCGAGATGATCCGGCGTTGCATGGCGCCAAGCTGAGTGTGTCGCCGATGATTGAGCGAGGGCTCGCACTATGCCAGGGCTGATCGAACTCGACGACGACACAGCCTTCGGTGCGCGCCTGCGCGCAGAGCGTGAACGGCAGGGGCTGGAGGTGCACGAACTGGCGCACCTGGCCGGCCGCCCGGATATCACCCAGAAGCGTTACGAAGCGGGCAGCACCCCCATCCCGATTGACTACCTGCAGGCGCTGCATGCGCGCAGCGATGTGGACGTGTGGTTTGTCATCACCGGCCAGCCTGGCGCGACTGGATAGTCACTTTTTATGTGGTCGGTATGGTGGCACGTTGCCATATGCTGACAATGGAACGCTCCCGGGCGTTTTAGGCGGTGCTGGTTTGGCACCGGGCGCCCGTCACATGGAAATGGACTGGAGTGCAGCATGTTTAGCAACCTTACCGACCTGGTACGCCTGATCAGGCTTTATTGCTCGTTGAGCAAGCGGCAGCGCGGGGACATCCTGCGGATATCGGAGGCGTACGCGCAGTCAGCCAAGTAGGGAAACAGAGGAGCCCCGGGCTGATTCCGGGGTTTCGACTATGGTGAATGCGGCACTAGCGTTCGCAGATGCCACCACCACAGCAAGGATGCGACCCATGTTGACTCTCTCTCGCCGTATCGACCAATCAATCGTGCTGACCGTCGCCGATGACGTCGACACCGTGCAACTGGCCGAGGCCCTACGCCAAGGCATCACCATCACTCTATGCGATATCGGCGCGCATCAGACTTGGGCAAAGATCGGCGTGGATGCGCCGCGGGAGGTGCGCGTGTTACGGAGCGAATTATTGCAGCGCAGTGATGGGATGGTCGAATAACGAATGTGCAAATTTAAATTTTACGGATCAATAACTCTGGCGGGATGATAAATGGATATTACCATTGAGAACTGCAATAGCATCGATAGTGCCAGGATTTCGCTGACTTTGGGGCGGCTAAATATAAAGTACGGCCCTAATGGAACAGGTAAAAGCACAATTGCAAAGGCAATCGAGCTTGCCGCTCTCGGTGGAGACGATCTCCCGAACCTAACGCCGTTCAAACACCGAGGTAAGGATGCAGGTGTCGCAATGGTGCCAAAGGTGACCGGCACGGATCAATTCAAGTCGGTTCTTGTATTCAACGAGGATTACGTTGATAAGTTTGTTTTTACGCAAGAAGAAGTCGTAAAAAATAGCTTCGATATCTTCATTAAAAGCAGCGAATATGACAAGAAAATGGAAGATATTGAGTTGCTAATATCGGAGATAAAGGACACCTTCAAGAGAAATGAAAACATAGAGCAGATTTTGAGAGACCTTACTGAACTAAGTGAAAGCTTTGGTAAGTCTCAAGCGGGGTTTTCAAAATCTGGTCGGATAGCCAAGGCAATTGGTGGTGGGAACAAGTTGGAGCATATCCCGGACAGCCTGGCTCCATACACTAGCTTCATCAAGAGCGATTCTAATGTTAAGTGGATTGGCTGGCAGATAAAAGGTAACGACTTTCTCGAGATTTCTACTGAGTGCCCATATTGTGCATCACCCACAGCAGAAAAGAAGGAGACCATACTCGCCGTTAGTAAGGAATATGATGCCAAATCGATAGAGCATTTGAATATTCTATTGGCGATAGTTGCCAGGCTCGGAAAGTATTTTAGTGGAGATACTTTTGAAAATATCGAGAAAATTATAAAAAACAAATCTGAGTTGAGAAAAGAGGAGATAACCTACCTGACTGGCCTTAAAAGCCAGATTGATACGCTGCGCGAGAAGCTGCAGGACCTGAAGTCAATTTCATTCTTCTCGCTTCGTGATGTCGGTGAAATTCAGAAGCAAATTAATTCTCTGAGGATTGATCTTGGCCTCTTAAAGGCATTGGACTCAGAAGAAACCAAATTAATTGTTGATCAAATTAACCAATCTCTAGATCTTGTGCTTGGCAAGGCTGGCAAGCTGCAGGGGGAGATCAATAAACAGAAGATAGGTATTGAGGCGGCAATAAATAGGTATAAGTTGGAAATTAACAACTTTCTCCGCTATGCGGGTTACAAGTACGAAGTCGATATGCAGGCGGAAGCCGATTCGTACAAGATGAAGCTAAAACACTTCGAGTTCTCAGAGCATATCGCAGATGGATCACGTCACTTGAGTTATGGTGAAAGGAATGCATTCGCAATCGTGCTTTTTATGTACGAATGCCTGACAAAAGCTCCAGATTTTATTGTCCTTGATGATCCGATTTCGTCATTCGACAAGAATAAAAAGTTCGCCATAATGGAGATGTTGTTTCGCGGAAAGAATAGTTTTAGTGATAAAACTGTTCTAATGCTGACACATGATATTGAGCCGATCATTGATATGGTGAAAAGTCTTGGCCACACTTTTCAACCAATGCCGGTTGCAAGCTTCTTGAGCTCTAAAGCTGGCGTGGTAACCGAGCTCGATGTTAAGAAAAAAGATATCCTCACGTTCGCCCAAATTTGCGATGAAAATATCAAGTCCCTCGATAGTGATGTTATCAAGACGATTTACCTTCGGAGGCTCTACGAGATTATGGACGACAAGGGGCTCGAGTATCAGTTGATCTCAAACCTCCTTCACAAAGAGCCTAATCCGGTAATCAAGGGAAATGGCGGCGATAGGCCAATGACCGTCGATGAAATAGCTAGTGCGACCGTTGGGGTTAAAGCGAAGCTGCTTTCGTTCGAGTTTGCCACACTATTAACGGCGGTTCTCGACGATGTGGCGATGAGGGAAGCGTATGCAAAGGCAACAAATGGATATGAGAAGCTGCAGTTATTCAGAATAATAAACCAAGACAATCATAGTAATGATGTTGTAAAAAAATACATCAATGAGTCGTACCATATTGAGAACGAGTACATCATGCAGCTCAATCCGCACAAATACGACTCTGTGCCCGAATACATCATTGCAGAGTGCGACCAGGCAATGGGTATTCAGTAGCCTCGGGCTCTAACTTTTAGGTCAACCGGACGCTCGAAAGCGGGCGGCTCTCCGAACGTGCTGCCTCGCGCACGCTAGTTACCAACACGCTCAGCCGCTTCCTGCAGTCTTTGCCACTCCCGATCCACCGCCCGCTGTGCGCTGGCCTTGCTGGCGTAGAGGTGCGTCAGGCGTTTGGGTTTGGCCTGGTCGCCGGCGGTGAGCGGGTGCTGGGCGCCGGTCTTTTCGTCGCGGTACCAGGCGAGGATGCCGGTGTAGTCGCCGCTGTCGTCGGCCAGCTCGGCCAGGTCATCGGCGTCGGGCAGTTTGGATTCCAGCTCCAGGCTGGTGGTGTAGGCGTCGGGGGTGAAGCTGTGGTTGATGTTGGCGCCGAGCCAGACGATAGCGCCGATCTCGGCCTTGATGCCGTGCAGGGCGTAGGTCAGTTCGGGGATGAGCTCCGGGCGGCCTTTGGCCAGGGTGTAGCTGAGCGTGGCCGTGCCGCGCTGCAGGCGGCTCCATTCGGCGCGAGCGGCGGCTAGGGCGCTGGCCTGGTCGGTGTAGGTGTGGCGCAGATCCTTGAGGTTGTCGCCGGCGCCGGCGATGGCGGACTTCTTCGCGGCGCTGTTGACCTCGTAGTAGTAGGCGCGCACGCCGCTGTAACTGTCGCGGTCGGCTTGCAGGTAGCGGTGCTGGTCGCCGTCCTGGGGCTGACGCTCGCCGGCTGCTCGGTGCCGTCC
>DAITLT010000096.1:0-10418 GCA_036835505.1 Pseudomonas sp. | reverse complement strand
CGCACGGTGATCGACTCATCCGGGTGGATGGTGATGCTGATGTCGTTGCAATGGCCGGCCAGCGCTTCGTCGATCGAGTTGTCGACCACCTCAAAGACCATGTGGTGCAGACCACTGCCATCGTCGGTGTCGCCGATGTACATACCGGGACGCTTGCGTACGGCATCCAGGCCTTTCAGCACCTTGATACTGTTGGAGTCGTACGTCTGGTTTTCGCTCATGCCTTACTCCCGGTGGTCTTGGGTCTGGGTGATCTGGCCATGTTCCACGTGGAACATGGCAACTGGCGTATCCGTACGCCAGCCTTGCCTCAACAATTCGTGGTCTACACAGGTAATAAATACCTGGCAGTGTAAGTCTTCCAGCAAACGGCACAGGGCCAGGCGGTGCTGCTCATCCAGTTCTGACGGTAAGTCATCCACCAGATAAAGGCATTGTCCGCGCTTGGTCTGATTGACCAAATGTCCCTGGGCAATTTTAAGCGCGCATACCACCAGTTTCTGCTGGCCACGGGAGAGCATATCCACCGCGTTGTAAGCGCCCATGCGTAAACGTAAATCTGCCCGCTGCGGGCCAGCCTGGGTATGCCCTAGCTGCTGGTCACGGATCAGCGAAGCACTGAGCACTTCAGCCAAATCACGTTCCTTGTCCCAACCTCGGTAATAGCTCAAGGTCAGGTCAGGCAGATCCAACAGCTCACTCAAGGTCTGCTCAAATTCAGGCTTGAGGGCCTGGATATAACTGCGTCGGTAGCCATCGATTTCGTCGCTGGCCAGACACAGCTCACGGTCCCAGGCTGCTTGCGCAGCGCCGTCCAGTGTACCACGGCGCAGCCATGAGTTCCGCTGACGCAAGGCCTTCTGCAGGCGCTGCCAGGCCGGCAGGAAGCGTGGTTCCACGTGGAACACACCCCAATCAAGAAACTGTCGGCGAATCTTCGGCACACCTTCGAGAAGGCGAAAACTGTCCGGATTGATCAGTTGCAACGGCAAGGTTTCTGCAAGCTGTGCGGTGCTACGGACATTCTCACCATCAATGCGAATGTGCAGCTCGCCCAGGCGATTGCGCGAGATGCCCAGACTGCTGAGTCCGCCCTGGGCCAGGGCCACCTGACCGAAAACCGTACACTCATCAAGTTCGTGCTGGATGATCGGAAGCAAGCGGGCACTGCGAAACGAGCGGGCCAGACCAAGGAGGTGAATGGCTTCCAGCAGGCTGGTTTTGCCGCTGCCATTGTCGCCGGAGAGGATGTTGATGCGCGGGGAGGGGGAGAGCGTCGCCGGGTGCAGGTTGCGCACCGCGGCGACGGTAAAGCGGGTCAAGGCCATTGAGGGTTTACAGGCGCATCGGCATGACAACGTAAGCGGAGTCGTCGTTACCGGCTTCCTGCACCAGGGCGCTGCTGTTGGAGTCGGAGAGAATCAGGCGCACCTGCTCAGTGGTCATCACGCTCAACACATCCAGCAGATAGCTGACGTTGAAACCGATCTCCAGGCTGCCACCGTTGTAGTCAACGGCAATTTCTTCTTCGGCTTCTTCCTGCTCAGGGTTGTTGGCCTGAATCTTCAACAGGCCCGAGGCCAGTTGCAGGCGAATGCCGCGGTACTTCTCGTTGGAGAGAATGGCCGTGCGGCTGAAGGCTTCTCGCAGGCCCTGACGATCCGCCACCACCAGCTTGTCGCCGCCGCGCGGCAACACTCGCTCGTAGTCCGGGAACTTGCCATCCACCAGCTTCGAGGTGAAGGTGAACTCGCCGGTGGTGGCGCGAATATGATGCTGACCCAGGACGATGCTGACACTGCCATCCTGCTCGGTGAGCAGGCGCGCCAGTTCGAGAATACCTTTGCGCGGCACAATCACCTGATGCTTGTCGGCCTGCTCGATGCCGGCTTCCATGGAGCACATGGCCAGGCGGTGGCCATCGGTGGCCACCGCGCGCAGAACATTCGAGCTGACTTCCAGCAGCATGCCGTTGAGGTAATAGCGCACGTCCTGCTGAGCCATGGCAAAGCTGGTGCGTTCGATCAAACGACGCAGCTTGCTCTGTACCAGGGTAAAGGTCAGCGAGCCCTGGCCATCTTCCACGGACGGGAAATCGTTGGCCGGCAGGGTCGACAGGGTAAAGCGGCTGCGCCCAGCCTTGACGATCAGCTTTTGCTCATCGACACGAATATCGATCAGCGCGTCGTTCGGCAGGCTCTTGCAGATGTCCATGAGCTTGCGCGCCGGCACGGTGATCTCGCCAGGCTCGGCGGCATCTTCCAGGGTCACGCGCCCGACCAGCTCGACCTCAAGATCGGTGCCGGTGAGGGACAACTGCTGGCCGTCCACCACCAGCAACACATTGGACAGCACCGGCAGGGTTTGCCGGCGCTCGACCACGCCAGCAACCAGTTGCAGCGGTTTCAACAGAGCTTCGCGTTGAATAGTGAAATGCATGGTCTAGTCCCTTCCCTCGTGGGGCTGCAAGTGGATATCAGGTAGTCAGCGTGCGCAGCAGGTTCTTGTAATCTTCGCGGATGTCCGCATCGGACTCGCGTAGTTCAGCAATCTTTCGACAGGCGTGCAATACGGTGGTGTGGTCTCTGCCACCAAAGGCATCGCCAATTTCCGGCAAGCTGTGGTTGGTCAGCTCTTTGGACAGTGCCATCGCCACCTGACGTGGTCGTGCCACCGAACGCGACCGGCGCTTGGAGAGCAGATCGGAAATTTTGATTTTGTAGTATTCGGCCGTGGTGCGCTGGATGTTGTCGATGCTAACCAACTTATCCTGCAGGGCCAGCAGGTCTTTCAGCGATTCGCGAATCAACTCGATGGTGATCTCGCGGCCCATAAAGTGCGAATGGGCGATCACCCGCTTGAGCGCGCCTTCCAGCTCGCGCACGTTGGAGCGAATACGCTGGGCAATAAAGAAAGCCGCATCGTGGGGCAAATCGACTTTGGCCTGATCGGCCTTCTTCATCAGGATCGCCACCCGGGTTTCCAGCTCCGGCGGCTCAACGGCCACCGTCAGGCCCCAACCGAAGCGGGACTTGAGGCGCTCTTCCAGGCCTTCGATTTCCTTGGGGTAGCGATCGCTGGTGAGAATCACCTGCTGGCCGCCTTCAAGCAAGGCGTTGAAGGTATGGAAGAACTCCTCCTGGGAGCGCTCCTTCTTGGCGAAGAACTGAATGTCGTCAATCAGCAGCGCATCGACCGAACGGTAAAAGCGCTTGAACTCGTTGATCGCATTCAACTGCAGGGCCTTGACCATGTCCGCCACAAAGCGCTCGGAATGCAGGTAAACCACCTTGGCATTCGGATTCTTCTTCAGCAGATGATTGCCCACCGCATGCATCAAGTGGGTTTTACCCAGGCCCACGCCGCCGTACAGGAACAACGGGTTGTAGCCATGCTTGGGATTATCGGCCACCTGCCAGGCCGCGGCGCGGGCCAACTGGTTGGATTTACCCTCGACAAAATTCTCGAAGGTAAAGGTGCGATTCAGATAACTGGTGTGCTTGAGGCCGCCCTCAACCTGCACCGAGCGCTCGGTGCGCGGCGCCTGAACCGGCGCATTGCTGCCGCTCATGGGGTCAAAGCTAACCCGCGATGGCTCATTGCTGGCCGCCGGGGTAGGGGCCGCATTGCTCGGCGTGGGCGCGACGTTTGCAGAGGCAACAGGATTGGCCGGCGCGGCGGGTGTGGCGGCACGTGCGGCCGCACTGCGCTTGCTACCTATTAATAAGGACAGCGCCGGCGGCATGCCACTGCTGCGCTCACCGAGCAACTCAAGCAAACGGCTCAGGTATTTTTCATTGACCCAATCGAGGACAAATCGATTGGGGGCATACACACGCAGCTCATCGCCTTCAGCTTCGATCTGCAGTGGGCGAATCCAGGTATTGAATTGTTGGGCAGGCAGTTCATCGCGCAGAAGATCCACGCACTGCTGCCAGAGTTCCATGGACACGAAGATCCCCTAAAGTCGCCGGACGACAAGCAAAAAACAGGCGTAATTGTACCGACCGAGCGCAAGGTTATCCACAAGAAGCGACGCTAATGGGCAAGTAAAAACAAAGCCCTAGGAAACCCGCAGGTTTACAAATAAGCGACAGGAGGTCTGTGGATAACCAACCCTAAACCCCCACTCAAAGGCTTTGGATAAGCCATGGGATAACCGCCCTGTGGGTAAGTGGCGATTCTATCCCCAGCTTGTACCCGGCCAAACCACAGGCAGAGCACGGTTTGCTGACAAGTTTCCGTATCGCTACAGCCCTTGCAGGGCATGGCCTACATAAGCTTATCCACAGAAAAATGGCTGTGTAAGAGTAATAAACATCACTAAAAAGCTTTAAATATCTTTCCTTTTTATATTCTTACTAGACAGAAACCTCTGGTTGGAAATTGACCTGAGGCCTCAGTTTCTCTAGAATTGCCGGTCTCTTTAAACGGGGGCCATTCCGGCCCGTAGTCGACCACCAGGTAACGCACCATGAAACGCACTTTCCAACCAAGCACTATCAAGCGCGCTCGCACCCACGGTTTCCGTGCCCGTATGGCCACCAAGAACGGCCGTGCCGTTCTGTCGCGTCGCCGTGCCAAAGGCCGTAAGCGTCTGGCAGTCTGATAAGCCCGGAACGGGTGGTGAGTCGAGACTTCTGTCGGGAAAAGCGTCTGCTGACTCCCCGACACTTCAAGGCAGTCTTTGACTCCCCCTCCGGCAAAGTTCCAGGTAAAAACGTTCTGCTTCTCGCCCGCGACAACGGCCTCGATCATCCCCGTCTGGGTTTGGTGATCGGCAAGAAGAGCGTCAAGCTCTCCGTTGAACGCAACCGCCTCAAACGTCAGATTCGTGAATCCTACCGCTTGAACCAAGAGGTTCTGAACGGCTGGGATATTGTGATTGTGGCGCGTAAAGGCCTAGGTGATCTGGATAACCCCGAGCTTGCTCAGCAATTCGGCAAACTCTGGAAACGCCTGGCGCGCAGCAAACCTCGTTCTGAGAACACTGCCGAAACTGGGGTAGCCGACAGTCCCCATGCGTAAACTGGCCCTCGCCTCGATCCGGTTTTACCGCTACGCCATCAGTCCATTGATGGCCAGCCACTGTCGTTTCTATCCCAGCTGTTCTTGCTATGCGTATGAAGCCATTGAACAACATGGTTTTATCCACGGCGGCTGGCTGGCTGCACGCCGCCTAGGTCGCTGTCATCCGTGGAACCCCGGTGGTTATGACCCGGTTCCGCGTGCTGAACATCCCCGTCCCTCTTCGTTGGCCGAGTAATCATGAAAATTCATCGCTCGATCCCGATCGTCGCCCTGGCAATCGTGTCCTACCTGATGGTTCTTCAGTGGAACGAGGACTACGGCCAGGCTGAACTGCCGGCGCCGGTTGCCACGCTCGCTGCATCTTCAGATCTGCCCGAAACTTCGCCACCTACCGCGGTCAGCGATGACGTGCCAACGGCCGTCAGCAGCAGCGGCGATGCGGTCAGCAACACCGTGGCGCCAGTCAGCGACAAGTTGATTCGGGTGCAGACCGATGTGTTTGACCTGGCGATCGATCCGCGTGGTGGCGACATCGTGCAGCTCAAGCTGCCACTGTTTCCGCGTCGCCAGGATCGTCCCGACGTGCCTTTCCAGTTGTTCAACAACGACGCCAATCAGTTGTACCTGGCTCAGAGTGGCCTGACCGGCAGCAACGGTCCGGACGCCCGAGCCAATGGTCGGCCGCTGTATAGCGCCAGCCAGAGCAGCTACACGCTGGCAGAGGGGCAGGACGAACTGGTGGTTGAGCTGACGTTCAGCGAAGCCGGGGTCAATTACCTCAAGCGCTTCAGCTTCAAGCGTGGCAGCTACGACCTGGCGGTGAGTTATCGCATCGATAACCAAAGCAGTCAGGCCTGGAGCGGCAACCTGTTTGCCCAGCTCAAGCGTGATGCCAGTGCCGACCCGTCGTCGAGCACCGCTACCGGTTCGGCCACCTACCTGGGTGCCGCCTTGTGGACCGCCGACAAGCCTTACACCAAGGTGTCCATGTCCGACATGGACAGCGCTCCGCTGAAGGAAAACGTCCAGGGTGGTTGGGTCGCCTGGTTGCAGCACTACTTCGTGACCGCCTGGATTCCGGCCAAAGACACCGCCAACAGCGTGCAAACCCGCAAAGACAGCCAGGGTAACTACATCATTGGTTTCACTGGCCCGGCCTTGAATGTGCCTGCCGGCGCCAGCGCCGAAACCAGCGCCACCCTGTATGCAGGCCCGAAAATCCAGAAAAACCTGCTGGCCCTGTCGCCAGGCCTGGACCTGACCATCGACTACGGCATGCTGTGGTTTATCGCCCAACCGATTTTCTGGTTGCTGGAACATATCCACAACCTGCTGGGCAACTGGGGTTGGTCGATCATCTGCCTGACCATCGTGATCAAGCTGGCGTTCTTCCCCTTGTCGGCGGCCAGCTACAAGTCGATGGCGCGCATGCGTGCCGTGGCGCCAAAACTGGCCGCGCTGAAAGAACAATTCGGCGATGACCGGCAGAAGATGTCCCAGGGCATGATGGAGCTGTACAAGAAAGAGAAGATCAACCCGCTCGGCGGCTGCCTGCCAATTCTGGTGCAGATGCCGGTATTCCTCGCGCTCTACTGGGTGCTGCTGGAAAGCGTCGAGATGCGCCAGGCGCCGTGGATGTTCTGGATCACCGACCTGTCGATCAAGGACCCGTTCTTCCTGCTGCCGATCATCATGGGCGCGACCATGTTTATCCAGCAGCAACTGAACCCAACGCCGCCCGATCCGATGCAAGCCAAGGTGATGAAGCTGATGCCGATCATCTTCACCTTCTTCTTCCTCTGGTTCCCGGCCGGTCTGGTGCTGTACTGGGTGGTCAACAACTGCTTGTCGATTGCTCAGCAGTGGTACATCACTCGCAAGATCGAAGCCGCAGCGGCGCAGAAGGCTTAAGCGCTTCGCTCAGCTAAGGTAAACCAGACGCCCCCTCGTGGGGCGTCTTGCTGTCTGCCCTTTATTCAGGAACCTCCGCCATGCTCGTAAACCCAGACACCATCGCCGCCGTTGCCACCGCTCAGGGTCGGGGTGGGGTGGGTATCGTGCGGGTCTCCGGGCCGCTGGCGCAAAGCATCGCCATGGCCATCAGCGGTCGCCAATTACGGCCGCGCTACGCCCACTACGGGCCGTTTCAGGGGGCCGAAAACGATGTTCTGGACCAGGGCCTGGCCCTGTATTTCCCTGGCCCGCACTCCTTCACCGGCGAAGATGTACTGGAGCTGCAAGGCCACGGTGGGCCGGTGGTGCTGGATTTACTCCTGCGGCGTTGCCTGCAACTGGGGGCCCGCCTGGCCCGCCCCGGAGAATTCAGCGAGCGCGCCTTTCTCAATGACAAGCTCGATCTGGCCCAGGCCGAAGCCATCGCCGACCTGATTGAAGCCAGCTCGGAGCAGGCCGCACGCAACGCCCTGCGCTCGCTGCAGGGGGAATTCTCTCGGCGCGTGCATGCGCTAACTGAACAGTTGATTGGATTGCGCATCTACGTCGAAGCCGCCATCGACTTTCCCGAAGAGGAAATCGATTTCCTCGCCGATGGCCATGTACTCGGCCTGCTGGATGCGCTGCGCAGTGATCTCGCCCTGGTACTGCGTGAAGCCAGCCAAGGCGCCCTGCTGCGCGATGGCATGACCGTGGTGATTGCCGGGCGGCCGAATGCCGGTAAATCCAGCCTGCTGAATGCCTTGGCCGGGCGCGAGGCGGCGATTGTCACCGACATCGCTGGCACCACCCGTGATGTGCTGCGCGAACACATTCTTATCGATGGCATGCCCCTGCATGTGGTCGATACGGCAGGCCTGCGCGCCACCGACGATCAAGTGGAGAAAATCGGCGTCGCCCGTGCCCTGCAGGCCATCAGTGAAGCTGACCGGGTGTTGCTGGTGGTGGATGCCACCGCTCCGGAAGCCGCCGACCCTTTTGCCCTCTGGCCGGAGTTTCTCCAGCAACGCCCAGACGCCAGCAAGGTCACCTTGATTCGCAACAAAGCTGACCTCAGCCAAGAGCACGTTGGCCTGGAAGTCTGCAATGACGGCCATGTGACCATCAGCCTGTCGGCCAAATCCGCCGATGGCCTGGAGCTGCTGCGCGAGCACCTGAAAGCCTGCATGGGCTACCAACAGATCGCAGAAAGCAGCTTTAGCGCCCGCCGCCGCCATCTGGAAGCCCTGCGCCAGGCCAGCACCGCCCTGGAACATGGGCGTAGCCAACTGACCCTGGCCGGCGCCGGTGAGCTGCTGGCCGAAGATCTGCGCCAAGCCCAGCAGGTGCTCGGGGAAATCACCGGAGCCTTCAGCTCCGATGACCTGCTCGGGCGCATCTTCTCCAGCTTCTGTATCGGCAAATAAGCCTGCACGCGGGTTGGATTGACGAACCTTTCGCCTCAGCCCGCACTTGGTTGTTCTTACTGCTCAACATGCTCATGCCAGAGGGCAATGTTGTTCATTTAAGGTGCGACAGAGGTAGCCCGGATGAAATCCGGGAAGCAATTGGCAGGATAACCCGCGCCCCGGATTGCATCCGGGCTACAAAAATGCCGTTCACTTGGCTTAAGCGAACGGCATTGCATGCCAGAGGGCGGCTTTCGGCTGCCTGTTTTTTAGCCAACAAACCCTAAACCGCAAGAATAAGCCCTGTGGAAAACTGCCCCTAAGCCCGGTCCATAACTGCACCTGAAATCTGTTGAAAACCTTCGCTGTTGATAACTGACTGTTTCATCCACAGGCTTAAGCCGCTTATCCAAACCCTCCAGAGGCGCATAACCACAGCTTTTTGCTCGGCTGAAGGCCTTATGAATACTGACCTGTAGCGATCTATCCACAGAAAAGCCGGCGTATAGAAATAAACATAAAAACAAAGCTTTATATAAATTCATTCTTTTTATTCTTTATAAGCCGACACTCGTGCCAGGTTTTCCTGGGCTGGCTATTTTTTGTCCAGAAGGCTTCTTTCAAATTGGCGAAGACCCTATACTTGCCTGCTGTTCGCAGTACCCAGATTGAAGACCTCTCCATTTCTCAACAGGCACGAGGTGCGTGGTGGATTTCCCTTCCCGTTTTGATGTGATCGTGATCGGCGGCGGTCATGCCGGTACCGAGGCAGCACTGGCTGCGGCGCGCATGGGGGTTAAAACCCTGTTGCTGACCCATAACGTCGAAACACTTGGGCAAATGAGCTGTAACCCAGCCATCGGCGGGATCGGCAAGAGCCATCTGGTCAAGGAGATCGATGCCCTGGGCGGCGCCATGGCCACCGCCACTGATCTCGGCGGCATCCAGTTCCGAGTGCTCAACAGCCGTAAAGGGCCAGCCGTGCGGGCCACCCGCGCCCAGGCCGATCGCGTGCTGTACAAGGCAGCAATTCGCGAGATTGTGGAAAACCAGGCCAACCTGTGGATATTTCAGCAGGCCTGTGATGACCTGATTGTCGAAAATGGCCAGGTCAAAGGCGTAGTAACCCAGATGGGCCTGCGTTTTCAGGCCGAATCGGTGGTGCTGACCACCGGCACCTTCCTCGGTGGACTTATCCACATCGGCCTGCAGAACTACTCTGGCGGCCGCGCCGGCGATCCGCCCTCGCTTGCCCTGGCCCAACGTTTGCGCGAATTACCACTGCGCGTTGGTCGGCTGAAAACCGGCACCCCGCCGCGCATCGATGGTCGCTCGGTGGATTTCTCTGTGATGACCGAACAGCCGGGTGATACGCCGATCCCGCTGATGTCGTTCCTCGGCCGCCACGAGCAACACCCGCGGCAGATCAGTTGCTGGATCACCCACACCAATGCGCGCACCCACGAAATCATCGCTGCCAACCTCGATCGTTCACCGATGTATTCGGGGGTGATCGAAGGGGTCGGCCCGCGTTATTGCCCATCGATCGAAGACAAGATCCATCGCTTTGCCGACAAGGACAGCCATCAGGTGTTTATCGAGCCGGAGGGCCTGACCACCCATGAGCTGTATCCCAACGGGATTTCCACCTCGTTGCCGTTCGATGTGCAATTGCAGATCGTGCGCAGTATCCGCGGCATGGAGAACGCCCATATCGTGCGCCCCGGCTATGCCATCGAGTACGACTACTTCGACCCGCGGGACCTCAAATACAGCCTGGAAACCAAGGTGATTGGCGGCTTGTTCTTCGCCGGGCAGATTAACGGTACCACCGGCTATGAAGAGGCCGGCGCCCAGGGCTTGCTCGCCGGTGCCAACGCCGCCCTGCGCGCCCAAGGCAAGGACAGCTGGTGCCCGCGCCGTGACGAGGCCTATATCGGCGTGCTGGTGGATGACCTGATTACCCTGGGCACCCAGGAGCCGTACCGGATGTTCACCTCGCGGGCCGAATACCGGCTGATTCTGCGCGAAGACAACGCCGATCTG
>DAITLT010000095.1:0-10485 GCA_036835505.1 Pseudomonas sp. | reverse complement strand
CGGCCATGCCGCGCAGGAAGATCGACGCCGACTCCTGCACCTGAACCATGGCCACGCGCGCCTCGAACTGCTCGGACTTGTTACGTACAAAGTGCGGCCAGAACTCGCTGCCGGGGATCAGCTCGTGCAGGTTGCTCATCATCTGGCAGCCGTTGCACACGCCGAGGGCGAAGCTGTCCTTGCGTTCGAAGAACGCCTGGAAGTTGTCCCGCGCGCGGCTGTTGAACAGCACCGACTTGGCCCAGCCTTCACCGGCACCCAGGACGTCGCCGTAAGAGAAGCCACCGCAGGCCACCAGGCCTTTGAAGTCTTCAAGGTCAACGCGACCGGCGAGAATATCGCTCATGTGTACGTCGATGGCCGAGAAGCCGGCGCGATCGAAGGCCGCAGCCATTTCCACCTGACCGTTGACGCCCTGCTCACGCAGCACGGCAATTTGCGGACGCACGTTCTTCTTAATGTGCGGCGCGCTGATGTTGTCGTTGACGTCAAAGCTGAGCTTAACCGACAGGCCGGGGTTTTCTTCGTCCAGCAGGGTATCGAATTCCTGCTCGGCGCCTTCGGCGTTGTCGCGCAGCTTCTGGATCTGGTAGCTGGTTTCTGCCCACTGGCGCTGCAACAGACGGCGCTGATCGCCAAACACAGCCTCGCCATTGAAGCTGATGGCCACGTCGCTACCATTGACCGGCTGACCGATGACCGCCACGCAGTCGCCCAAACCAGCCGCGCTGAACTGCGCCAGCACTTCCGGGGTGGCGTCCTGACGGACCTGGATCAGCGCACCCAGCTCTTCGTTGAACAGTACGGCGTTGAGCTCGGCACGGCTGTCGGCGAGAGCATCGAGGTACAGGTCCAGACCGCAGTGGCCGGCGAAGGCCATTTCCAGGGCAGTGACCAGCAGGCCACCGTCGGAACGGTCGTGGTAGGCCAGCAGCATGTCGTCGGCATTCAGGCCCTGGATCACGGCGAAGAACGCCTTGAGGTCCTCGGCGTCGTCAACATCCGGCGCCTGACGGCCGAGCAGGCCGTAGGTCTGCGCCAGGATCGAGGCGCCCATGCGGTTCTGCCCGCGACCGAGATCGATCAGGATCAGGTCGGTTTCGCCGCGGTCCAGACGCAGTTGCGGGGTCAGGGTCTGGCGAATATCGCTGACCGGGGCGAAGCCGGTCACGATCAGCGACAGCGGCGAGGTCACGCTCTTGTCCGTGCCCTCTTCGCTCCACTTGGTCTTCATCGACATCGAGTCCTTGCCCACCGGAATAGTGATGCCAAGGGCCGGGCACAGCTGCATGCCGACTGCCTGAACGGTGTCGTACAGGCGTGCATCCTCGCCCGGATGACCGGCAGCAGCCATCCAGTTGGCCGACAGTTTGATGTCGGCAATCTTCTCGATGCGCGCCGCGGCGATGTTGGTCAGCGTCTCGCCAATCGCCATCCGCCCGGACGCGGCAGCGTCGAGCAGGGCCAGCGGCGTGCGCTCACCCATGGCCATGGCTTCACCACAATAAACATCGAAACTGCTGGCGGTCACGGCCACATCGGCCACCGGCACCTGCCATGGGCCGACCATCTGATCACGGGCGACCAGGCCGGTGATGCTGCGATCGCCAATGGTGATCAGGAAGCTCTTGCTGGCCACGGCCGGATGATGCAGCACGCGGCCGAGCGCTTCTTCCAGATCGACGCTGGCGGCGTCGAAGTCGTCGCCCAGTTCGGCCTCACGGGTGACCGAGCGATGCATGCGCGGCGGCTTGCCCAGCAGCACTTCCAGCGGCATATCCACCGGGGTGTTGGCGAAATGGCTGTCGGTCACGGTCAGGTGTGGCTCTTCGGTGGCCTCACCGACCACCGCAAACGGGCAGCGCTCGCGCTCGCAGATGGCTTGGAAACGCTCGAAATCGGCGCTGCTGACGGCCAGGACGTAACGCTCCTGGGACTCGTTGCTCCAAATCTCGTGCGGCGCCATGCCCGGTTCGTCATTCGGCACATTGCGCAGCTCGAAGCGGCCACCGCGACCGCCATCGTTGACCAGTTCCGGGAAGGCGTTGGAGATACCACCGGCGCCGACATCATGGATGAAGGCGATGGGGTTGGCGTCGCCCAATTGCCAGCAGCGGTCGATGACCTCCTGGCAGCGGCGCTCCATTTCCGGGTTCTCGCGCTGCACCGAGGCGAAATCCAGGTCCGCCGAGCTGGCGCCGGTGGCGACCGAGGAGGCAGCACCGCCACCCAGGCCGATCAGCATGGCCGGGCCGCCGAGCACGATGAGCTTGGCACCAACGGTGATCTCGGCCTTCTGCACGTGGTCTTCACGGATGTTGCCCATACCACCGGCCAGCATGATCGGCTTGTGATAGCCGCGCACTTCATCGCCGTGCGGTGTGCTGATCGACTGCTCAAAGGTACGGAAATAGCCGGTCAGCGCCGGACGGCCGAATTCGTTGTTGAACGCCGCGCCACCCAGCGGGCCTTCGATCATGATGTCCAGCGGCGTGACGATGCGCTCGGGCTTGCCGTACGGCACTTCCCAGGGCTGCTGGAAACCAGGGATGTTCAGGTTGGAGACGGTGAAACCGGTCAGCCCGGCCTTCGGCTTGGCGCCGCGACCGGTGGCGCCTTCGTCGCGAATCTCGCCGCCGGAGCCGGTGGAGGCGCCGGAGAATGGCGAGATGGCGGTCGGGTGGTTGTGGGTTTCCACCTTCATCAGGATATGCACCGGCTCCTGCACCGCGCCGTACTGGCGGGTTTGCGGGTTCGGGAAGAAACGCCCGGCGCTGTGGCCTTTAATCACCGAGGCGTTGTCCTTATAGGCGGACAGCACGTTCTCGCTGTGCATCTGGTAGGTGTTCTTGATCATGCCAAACAGGGACTTGTCCTGGCTTTGGCCGTCGATGTCCCAGCTGGCGTTGAAGATCTTGTGCCGGCAGTGCTCGGAGTTGGCCTGGGCGAACATCATCAGTTCGATGTCGTGGGGGTTGCGCCCCAAGCCCTGGAAGGCGCTGACCAGGTAATCGATTTCGTCTTCGGCCAGGGCCAGGCCCAGCTCGATGTTGGCCTGCGCCAGGGCCGCGCGGCCGCCACCGAGGATGTCCACGGCGGTCAGCGGCTTGGGCTGGGCATGGCTGAACAGGGCACTGGCCTGTTCCAGCTGGGCCAGCACCAATTGGGTCATGCGGTCGTGCAGCATGGCCGAAACCTCGGCCGCCTGCGCGTCGCTCAGCTCGCCCGCCACGTAGTAGGCGATGCCGCGCTCCAGGCGCTGGACCTTGGCCAGGCCGCAGTTGTTGGCAATATCGGTGGCCTTGCTCGACCACGGCGAGATGGTGCCGAACCGCGGCACCACGAGAAACAGGCGACCAGTGGGCTCTTGTACCGGCACGCTCGGGCCGTACTTGAGCAGGCGCGCCAGCACCGTCTGCTCTTCGCCGGTCAACACGCCAGTAACCTCGGCAAAATGGGCGAACTCGGCATACAACCCGCGAACAGCGGGGACCTTTTCGGTCAGTTGCGCAAGTAATTTGCCGTGGCGGAAGGCAGAAAGGGCAGGAGCGCCGCGCAGGATCAACATCTTCGGGACAGCCTCGGGAAGGGGGATGCTTTGAGGCCGTGCATTCTAGCCTAAAGCGTCTTTCAGGGCACCCGTCGCAACGCGGCGGGTCGGCACGCCGCGCTAGCAGAGAAGCCCCCGCCTGTCGAGATATGGCGACCCCGGTGCTTTGCGTATACTGCGCCGATGTCTGTCCAATCGATGTTCCGTCTGCGCTGCGGCCAATGGCTGCTGGCGACCGGGCTTCTCTTGCTGCTCAGTGGTTGTGGTGATGCCGACGTGCAACCCACCACCCTTGAGCGGGTAAAGGAAGACGGCGTGCTGCGCGTGATTACCCGCAACAGCCCGGCCACCTACTTCCAGGACCGCAACGGCGAGACCGGTTTCGAGTACGAACTGGTCAAGCGCTTCGCCGAAGAGCTGGGCGTTGAACTGCAGATCGAAACCGCCGAGAACCTCGACGACCTGTTCCGCCGCCTCAACAGCCCCAACGGCCCACAACTCAGCGCCGCCGGTCTGGTGGCCAGCAGCGGCCGGCAAAGCCAGGCGCTGTTCTCCCACGCGTATTTGGACGTTACACCGCAGGTCATCTACCGCAACGGCACACCACGGCCGAGCAACAACCGCGACCTGCCGGGCAAGCATATTGTCGTGCTCAAGGGCAGCAGCCATGCCGAGCAACTGGCCGCCTTGCAGTTGCAACTGCCGGAGCTGCGCTATGAAGAGTCGGATGCGGTGGAAGTGGTCGACCTGCTGCGCATGGTCGACGAAGGCGCCATCGACCTGACCCTGGTGGACTCCAACGAGCTGGCGATGAACCAGGTGTACTTCCCCAACGTGCGCGTCGGTTTTGATCTGGATCAGGCCACCAGCCTGGGCTGGGCGGTGGCTGCCGGCGAAGACCGCAGCCTGCTCGATGAAGCCAACAGCTTCCTCGACCAGGCCCAGCAGAACGGCACCCTGCAACGCCTGAAGGAGCGCTACTACGGGCATGTTGACGTACTCGGCTACGTCGGCGCCTACACCTTCGCCAAGCATCTGCAGGAACGCCTGCCGCGCTACGAAAAAACCTTCCAGAGCGAGGCCAAGAACCAGAGCCTGGACTGGCGCCTGCTGGCCGCCATGGGTTATCAGGAGTCGCTGTGGCAGCCGGATGCCACCTCCAAAACCGGGGTGCGTGGCCTGATGATGCTGACCCAGAACACCGCCCAGGCCATGGGCGTGGTCAATCGCCTGGACGCGAGGCAGAGCATTCGTGGCGGCGCCAAGTACATCGCCCTGATCAAGGAGAAACTGCCGGCCGACATCAGTGAGCCAGACCGCACCTGGTTCGCTCTGGCCGCCTACAACATTGGCATCGCCCACCTGGGCGACGCACGCAAGCTGGCCAAGGCCGAGGGCCTTAACCCCAACCTGTGGCTGGACGTAAAGAAGATGCTGCCGCGCCTGGCGCAAAAGAAGTGGTACAGCAAGACCCGCTACGGCTATGCCCGCGGCGGCGAGACCGTGCATTTTGTGCAGAACATCCGCCGCTACTACGACATCCTCACCTGGGTAACCCAACCGCAACTGGAAGACCAGCAAGTGGCCGACCGCCAACTGCACGTGCCGGCCATCAACAAGACCCCGCCGAAAGAAACCCTGGCGCCGCTGTAACCTGAAGTCGCTCTTACCAGCCCCTGTGAAAACGTAGCGAGCGAAGATTAGGCAAGGCCAAAACAGGCGAGAACGCGGAGTTTACGAGTTGTAAATGAGCCGTTTGAGCCTGTTTTTAACGCCGCATAATCGAGCGCAGTAGTTTTCACTGGGGTTGGCGGCGCGCCTTGAAGAAGGCACTCAACGCCTTACTACATTCGTCCGCCAGCACCCCGCCCTCCACCAGCACCCGATGGTTGAGAAAGCCCTGGGCAAAGAATTCGCCACGGCTGTGCACCACCCCGGCTTTCGGCTCGCTGGCGCCGAACACCACCCGGGCGATGCGCGCATGCACGATCAGACCGGCGCACATGCTGCACGGCTCCAGCGTCACATACAGGGTGCTGCCGGGCAGGCGATAGTTGCCGATGGCCTTGGCCGCATCGCGGATGGCGACCATCTCGGCATGGGCGCTGGGGTCATGGGTGCTGATCGGGCAATTGAAGCCACGGCCGATGACCTCGCCATCCTGCACCAGCAGCGCGCCCACCGGCACTTCACCCAGCGCTGCGCCCGCCTCGGCCAGCGCCAGTGCCTGCGCCATAAAGTGCCGATCCTGGCTGCGATCGATGATCAGGTTGCGCGCCATTACACCACCTCGATGGCGGCCATCAGGCCGGTTTCCATGTGGTCGATCACATGGCAATGGAACATCCACACGCCGGGGTTATCCGCCACCAGGGCGATGCGCGCGACTTCGTTTTTGCCCAGCAGATAGGTGTCAGTGAAATACGGAATTACGCTGTGGCGATTGGACGACAGCACCTTGAAGCTCAAGCCGTGCAGGTGAATCGGGTGCTGGTACTGGGCCATGTTGCGCAGCTCGAAGATATAACTCTTGCCCAGCGCCAGGCTGGCGATCGGCTTGTCGGCGCAACTGCTGTCGGCAATGTCCCAGGCCTTGCCGTTGATCTGCCAATAGCTGGCTTTGGCACCGGCCGGCAGATTCTCGGCCAGGGCCGCCGTCCATTCAAAATTAAAACGCAGGGTTTGCGCAGCCTCTAGATCCGGCTCGCTGACCGGGTTGGTCGGCAAGGCCGCCGGCCACTCGCCAGGCGCGCTATTGCTGGCCTGGCCGCGCAGGGTTGCCAGGCGCAGCGGGCCGTTGCGCAGCGGCAGCTCGACACCGGCCGCCGGCACTCGCAGCGCCAGGTCGATGCGCATGCCCGGCCCCAGCCAATACTCCTTGCCCAGCGGCCGCGGCGCCACCGGATTGCCATCCAGGGCATAGATGCGCACATCCGCACCCGGCAGGTTCAGGCGATAGGTCAGGGTGTTGTCCAGATTGAGCAGCCGCAGGCGCACCACCGCGCCGGCCGGCAGGTCCAGGGTCGGCGCATGCACGCCATTAATCGTCGACAGCCGCCCCGGCGTGCCGCCACGGGCCGCTTCGCGCGGCACACTGAACGCGGTAAAGGCGCCCTGCTCGTCCACATGCCAGCTCTTCAGATTGAGCGTGCGCTCATGGGCAAAACCACTCGGCTCACGCTCCTCGACAATCAGCGGACCGACCAGGCCGCGACCTAGCTGCTCGCTGCTGCCCAGATGGGGGTGATACCAATAGCTGCCGGCATCCGGGGTAATGAAGTCGTAGTCGAAATACTCGCCCGGCAGCACCGGCAACTGCGACACATAGGGCACGCCGTCCATCGCCAGGGGCAGACGTATGCCGTGCCAGTGAATCGTGGTGGAGACATCCAGCTTATTGATGAAGCGCACGCGCAAACGCTCGCCCTGACGGCAGCGCAACTCCAACCCCGGCGCCTGACCGCCATAGGCCCAGGCCGTAGTCATATGCCCCGGCACCAGCTCGACATCCAGCGGCGCGGCGATCAGCTCATAGTCGTGGGTCGCCACATTTTCCGGGCGCCCCAACCAATAGCGCACGCCCCCGGCGCCAAGACCGGCGACCCCCAGGGCGGCCAGGCCAGTAAGCATTTGTCGACGGGTAAATGACATGGATAAGGACTCCTGAGTAAGCACAAAACGCGGGCCCATCAGGCTGATGGTGGCTCGCCTCTAGCGGGCAAATACACCAGTAAAGCAAAGGCTTAGGCGGTTTAAACTGCCGCCAATACTGCCAGAAAACACCCGCCAGAGCGATGCAAAAGCCCCCAGCCACTACGCAGGGCCTCCCGCCTGGCGCGCCAACTCCGCGCGCAAATAGCTCAGCCACTGCTGCGTACGGCCCAGATAACGACTGAGCTCCAGCACGCGCATATGCCCCCGACCATCCTCCAGCAACAAGGTCGGAAACCCCTGGGTGCCGGCTTGCGCCAGCAGCACCCGACTGGCGGCGATATGGGCCTGGGTCTGCCGCCCGCACGCCGCTTGATAGGCGTTACTGAACGGCAACAGCGGCAAGCCCAACTCGCCGGCCAACGCCATCAACACCTGCACATCGGCGATCCGCCGCCCCTCGACATAGTGCGCATGCTGGATGCGCTGCAGCATCGCCAGCCCCTGCCCAGTGATGGCTTGCGCGGCAAGAATGGCGCTGATCGGCGGCTCGGAGTCGAGCACTGCGCCCTGGTCATTGAGCAAACTATTGAAATAGCCGTCGCCAAACGGCTGGCCAGACAACTCGGCAATCCGCCGGTCATGGGGCAACACATAGGCGCGCCACTGCGGGTTGATTGCCCGGCGATTCGACCCTGTCAGCATGCCGCCGCCGTGCAACTCAACCTCCAGCCCTGGCAGTTCAGCCGCGGCTTTTATCAGCGGCGCGACGCCATAGCACCAGCCACAGAGCGGATCGAACAGGTAATGCAAACGACTTCCCATGGGCGGGCCCTCCTGCGGCAAGCGCTTTACTGCGGCCATTGCATTTCGCCTTTAAGCACCTTGGCGCTCAGCTCTAGATCGGCGGTGCCAGTCAGGTGCGGGTAGTGCTTAACCATCGCCTTGAGCAACTCGCCGGCGTTGCTGGCCTTGGGCAATTGAGCCTCAAGCACCTTGAGATAGTCGGCCGTGAAACTCACCGAATTTAGCGTCATGCTCGCCCCTGGCAGGTAGTGCCCTGGCACCACGGTCTGCGGATTCAGTGCCTGGATCTGCTGCAGGCTTTGCTGCCAGTCGGCGCGCGCCAGCGGCGTCTGCGCATCGGCCGTCCACAGGTGCATATTGGCGTACACCAACACCCCACCGACCACCGCCTTGAGCGATGGAATCCATACATAGCTGTGCGCAGACGCCACGCCATGCAGACCTTGCACCTCCAGCGGCTGACCATCAACGCTGAGCTGATGGCCTGGCAGCAACTCCGGCACCAGCAGGGTTTTCGGCGCATTGGTTTTGAGGATCGGCCCCCAATAAGCCAACTTGACGTCCTTGTTGGCCTTGATCGCGGCGATGGTGGGCGCCGTAGCGACGATTTTTGCCTGCGGGAAGGCTGCGTGCAGCACATCCAGACCGAAGTAGGAATCCGGGTCACTGTGGCTGATATAGATGCTGGTCAGGCGTTTGCCGCTAGCCTTGATCATCTCGACCAGGGCCTGGGCATCATTGGCCTGAAACTGCGCATCGATCAGTACCGCCTCAGTGGCGCCAGTGACCAGCTCGGATGAAACCGGGAACAGCGACTTTTCACCTGGGTTATAGACCTGCAACTTGAGCGGCTCGGCCGCTGCCACAGGGTTAGCCAACAGGCTCAGCGTGGTGATAGCGGCGAAGGTGGCAGACAGCAGAGTGGGTTTGAACATGGCGATAAACCTCAAGTCAGTGAAGAACCTGAGGCCATCTTATGCTGCGTAATCCGCACGAAAAACCGGCTAAACTGCAATTATTGATTGCTTAAATCGGACGAATCCGCAGGCCGACTTAATGGACCGACTCATCGCAGCAGAAGTCTTTATCAGCATCGTCGAGCGCGGCAGCATGATCGCCGCCGCTCAAGCGCTGGGCATGTCACGGGCCATGGTGACGCGCTACCTGGCGCAAATGGAGGACTGGGCCGGTGCCCGCTTGCTGCACCGCACCACCCGCAAACTGAGCCTCACCGCCGCCGGTGACGAAACCCTGAGCCGCTGTCGGCAACTGCTGGAAATCACCGCCCACATGGCCGTCAGCACCAGCAGCGATGAACCTCAAGGGCTGCTGCGCATCAGTTGCGCTCAGTCGCTGGCGCAAGGCGTCTTGGCGGGGGCCGTCAGCCAGTATTTACGCCGCTACCCGCAAACCGCCGTTGACCTGCAAACCAGCAACCATGCGGTCAATTTAATCGAGGAGCGGATCGATCTGGCGGTGCGCATCACCAACGCCCTGGAGCCCAACCTGATTGCCCGGCAATTGGCCAGTTGCACCTCGGTGGTCTGCGCCGCGCCCAGTTACCTAGCTGCACAAGGTACGCCGGCGCGGGTCGAAGACCTGGCCGTACACAACTGCCTGACCTACTCCTTCTTCGGCAAGAGCCTCTGGCAGTTCAGTCGCGCCGGGGAAAACTACGCAGTGCCGGTCAGCGGCAACCTCAGCGCCAATGACTCGCTGGTGCTGCTCAGCGCCACCCTGAAGGGCGCCGGCATCGCCCTGCAGCCGCGCTATTCGGCGGCCCCGTTAATTGCCAGCGGTCAATTAATCGAGCTGCTGCCCAGTTATCAGCCGCAGGAAATGGGCATCTACGGCATCTACACCTCGCGCAAGCAGTTACCGAGGACGCTGCGCAGCATGCTGGATTTTCTGCTCGACTGGTTTGCCAACGACCCGCAGTGGCTGGCGACCCTGCACACGGCGCCCGCGAGCCAGACCACAGCGAGAACCTAAACCAATACGAACCGCAGACAGCATAAAGGGCAGCCAGGGCTGCCCTTTATGCATTCATCGTGTGATCGCCGAGCACCACCTGTAGGAGCCAGCTTGCTGGCGATTCGCGCCAAACATCGCCAGCAAGCTGGCGCCTACAACATGCAGCAACTCGCGACAGTCGCCAGCGGCTAGACCGCCTTAGACCTCAACTCACTCCCACTCGATGGTGGCTGGCGGTTTGCTCGACACGTCGTAGGTGACGCGGGAGATGCCTTCGATCTCGTTGATGATGCGGTTGGAAACCTTCTCCAGCAGCTCGTAAGGCAGGTGCGCCCAACGCGCGGTCATGAAGTCGATGGTTTCCACTGCACGCAGGGCCACAACCCAGGCGTAACGACGGCCGTCACCGACCACGCCAACCGATTTCACCGGCTGGAACACCACGAAAGCCTGGCTGGTCTTGTGGTACCAGTCGAAGTTGCGCAGCTCTTCGATGAAGATGT
>DAITLT010000094.1:0-10506 GCA_036835505.1 Pseudomonas sp. | reverse complement strand
TGTCGATCTCCAAGGTGCATGGCGAAAACGGCGAGCTGACCCACTACATCGGCATCTACGAAGACATCAGCGAGAGCAAGCGCGCCCAGCAACACATCGAGCGCCTGGCCTTTCGCGACAGCCTCACCGGCCTGGGCAACCGCCTGGCGTTTATCCGCGGTCTGGAGCAGCACTTTGCCGAGCATGGCGAGACGCCCATGTGCCTGCTGCTGGTGGACATCGACAACTTCAAGCGGATCAACGACAGCCTCGGCCACACCACCGGCGACAAGCTGCTGATCAGCCTGGCCCTGCGCCTGCGCAACACCCTGAGCCCAACCGGGAACCTGGCGCGCCTGGCCAGCAACGAGTTCGCCGTGCAACTGGACGGCATCGACCAGGCCGAGGGCCTGCGCCTGGCCGAACAGGTGCTGCAGACCCTGAGCAAGCCGTTGTTCGTCGACAATCAGTTGATCAGCATCAGCGGCTCGCTCGGCCTGGCCTGCGCGCCGGCCCACGGCAACGACCCGCAAGCCCTGCTGAAAAGTGCAGGCCTGGCCCTGCACAAGGCCAAGGCCAACGGTAAGCAGCAGGTGCAGGTGTTCAACGAGGTGCTGAACGCCGAGGCCAACTACCGCCTGTTCGTGGAAAACAACCTGCGCCGCGCCCTCCAGGAGAACGAGCTGGAGGTCTACTACCAGCCCAAGCTGAGCCTGCGTAACGGCCAGTTGCAGGGCCTGGAGGCGCTGTTGCGCTGGAGCCATCCCGAACGCGGGATGATCTACCCCGACCAGTTCATCAGCGTGGCCGAAGAAACCGGGCTGATCATTCCGATCGGCAAGTGGGTCGCGCGCCAGGCCTGCCGAATGAGCAAACAGCTACTCGCCGCGGGCCTGGGCGAATGCCCGATCGCCATCAACCTGTCGCCCAAGCAGTTCTCCGACCCCGAGCTGGTGCAATCGCTTGAGCAGATTCTCAGCAGCGAAGACCTGCCCGCCCACCTGCTGGAGCTGGAGCTGACCGAAAGCCTGCTGCTGGACGCCAGCGCGACCACCCGCCAGCAACTGGACGAGCTCAAGGCCCTGGGCCTGAGCCTGGCCATGGACGACTTCGGCACCGGCTATTCATCGCTCAGCTACCTGAAGAAATTCCCCATCGATGTGATCAAGATCGATCGCAGCTTTATCAAGGACATCCCGGATAACCAGGACGACATGGAAATCACCTCGGCGGTGATCGCCATGGCCCACAAGCTGAAGCTCAAGGTGGTCGCCGAAGGCATCGAGACCAGCGCCCAGGTCGCCTTTCTGCGCCGCCAGCACTGCGACATCGGCCAGGGCTACCTGTTCGACCGGCCGATTGCCGGCCGCGAACTGATCCAGCGCCTGCGCCGCTACCCCAGCGCCGCACCAAGCCCGCAGCGCTGAGCCGGTCTACCCTGGAACACAGCCCGCACTCGCGTTGAGGAACAGCCATGGTCTTGCGTTCGCAAATTCTCGTGCATAAACAGCCACTGCCCAGTGCCGAACAGGCCCTACCAGGGCGTGACACGCCCATCAGCGTGCCGGCCCGGCACTTCGTCAACGGCCATCCGCTACAGCCGCCATTCCCGGCGGGCCTGCAGCAGGCGGTGTTTGCCATGGGCTGCTTCTGGGGCGCCGAGCGGCGCTTCTGGCAGCAACCGGGGGTGTACAGCACCGCCGTCGGCTATGCCGGCGGGCATACGCCCAACCCCACTTACGAGGAAGTCTGCTCCGGCCTTACCGGGCATACCGAGGTGGTGTTGGTGATCTTCGATGCGCAGCTCACCGACTATGCGGCGCTGCTGAAAGTCTTCTGGGAGGCGCACAACCCGACCCAGGGCATGCGTCAGGGCAACGACAACGGCACCCAGTACCGCTCGGCCATCTATTGCCAGGATAGCGACCAGTTGAGCGCTGCCCTGGCCAGCCAGACGGCCTTTCAGCAGGCGCTGACGGCGGCCGGCCTGGGCTCGATCACCACAGAAATCGACGCCGCGCCGGCCTTCTACTACGCCGAGGCCTATCACCAGCAATACCTGGCCAAGAACCCCGGCGGCTACTGCGGCCTGGGCGGCACCGGGGTGTGCCTGCCGGGGTAAGCACCAAGGCGGATCAGCCGGCGGGCTGCTCTTCGATCAGCCAATCCAACTTCCAGCCACCCTGGGTCTGGCCGAGGTTCTGGCCGAGCCATGGCAGCACCGAACGCAGCTCGTCTTCCAGGCCCCAAGGCGGGTTGGCGATGGCCAGGCCCGAGCCATTCAGGCCGACATCGGCGTTGTCGGCGGCATGCACCAGCAGTTCAACCCGCAGCAGCTTGGGCGCGCCGGTGCCTTGCAGGTCCTGGTAGAAGCGCTTGAGCTGGCGCTGATCCTTGATCGGGTACCAGATCGCCACCACCGCCTGGCGCATGCGCGCGATGCTTTCCTGCAGGGCCTGGGCACAACGCTGAAGCTCGTCGGCCTGCTCGAACGGCGGATCGATCAGCAGCACTGCGCGCTTTTGCGCGGTCGGCAGCAAGGCGCGCGGCACATACCAGCCCTCGCCCAGGTGGACGGCCACGCGGCGGTCGTACTTCATGTTGGCTTTCAGCAGGCGGCCGTCGTCCGGGTGTTTTTCGTTCAACTGCAGACGGTCCTGCTCGCGGCTCAGCTCGCGGGCCACTTCCGGCGAGCCGGGGTAGTAACGCAGTTGGCCGTCCGGGTTGAGGGCGCGGATCACCCCCAGATAATCATCAAACAGCGCCGGCACGTCGTCGGCCTGCCAGACACGCTGGATGCCCTCCAGCCATTCGCCGGTGCGGCTGGCCTGATCGCCATGCAGGTCATACAGACCAATGCCGGCATGGCTGTCGAGATAGGCATAGGGCGCGTCCTTCTTGGCCAGCAGGGCCAGCAGGCGGGACAGCACCAGATGCTTGAGCACATCGGCGTGATTGCCGGCGTGATAGGCGTGACGGTAGTTCATGACTTATTCCTCGCAAGGCCGGCAGTTTAACAGGCCTGGGCGCCTTGCCGCCGATTCGGTTCTGGCGCCGTATCACTGCGCCCTATGGTGCTAGGCGACCGACCGTCTCATGCCTAGACTCGGCGGGTCGCCACCGAGGTATGCCCCAATGTCCGAGACCCTGCTCAGCGCCCGTAACCTGGCCTTCGAACTCTATGAAGTGCTGGACGCCGAAGGCCTGACCCAGCGCGCCCGCTTTGCCGAACACAGCCGTGAAACCTTCGATGCGGCCATCGGCACGGCCCGCAGCATCGCCGAGAACCTGTTCGCCCCGCACAACCGCAAGAACGACGAGCACGAGCCGCAGTACGTGGACGGCGCCGCAGTGCTGATCCCCGAGGTCAAGCCGGCGGTGGACGCCTTTCTTCAAGCCGGTTTCCTGAATGCCACCCGCGAGTTTGAAGTGGGCGGCATGCAGCTCCCGAACTTGCTGTCCCAGGCCTGCTTTGCGCACTTTCAGGCGGCCAACGCGGCGACCAGCTCGTACCCATTCCTGACCATGGGCGCGGCCAACCTGATCGAGAGCTTCGCCAGTGCCGAGCAAAAACGCCTGTTTTTGCAGCCGATGCTCGATGGCCGCTGCTTCGGCACCATGGCCCTGACCGAGCCCCACGCCGGCTCATCCTTGTCGGACCTGCGCAGCAAGGCCACGCCGGCCAGCGACGGTAGCTACCGAATCAAGGGCAACAAGATCTTTATCTCCGGCGGCGATCATCCGCTCAGCGAAAACATCGTCCACATGGTGCTCGCCCGCCTGCCGGACGCACCGCCTGGGGTGAAGGGCATCAGCCTGTTTATCGTGCCCAAGTTCCTGGTCAACGACGACGGCAGCCTGGGCGCGCGCAACGACGTGATCCTCGCCGGCCTGTTCCACAAGATGGGCTGGCGCGGCACCACCTCCACCGCGCTGAACTTTGGCGACCGGGACGAGTGCGTCGGCTACCTGGTCGGCAAGCCCCACGCGGGCCTGAGCTACATGTTCCAGATGATGAACGAGGCGCGTATCGGCGTCGGCATGGGCGCGGTGATGCTCGGCTACGCCGGCTACCTGTACTCCCTGGAATACGCCCGCCAGCGCCCACAAGGCCGCCTGCCGGACGGCAAGGACGCCAGCAGCGCGCAAGTGGCGATCATCGAGCACGCCGATGTACGGCGCATGCTGCTGACCCAAAAGGCTTACGTCGAAGGCGCCTTCGACCTCGGCCTGTATGCCGCCCGGCTGTTCGACGACACCCAGACCCTGGAAACCGAAGCAGAACGCAAGAGCGCCCTGGAGCTGCTCGACCTGCTCACCCCGATCGTCAAATCCTGGCCGTCGGAGTTCTGCCTCAAGGCCAACGAACTGGCCATCCAGATCCTCGGCGGCCACGGCTACACCCGCGAATACCCGGTGGAGCAGTATTACCGCGACAATCGCCTCAACCCGATCCACGAGGGCACCCACGGCATCCAGTCGCTCGACCTGCTCGGGCGCAAGGTGGCGATAAACAACGGCGCGGCGCTCAAACAACTGATCCAGTTGATCCAGACCAGCTGTCAGCGCGCCAGTGCCTACCCGGCGCTGGATAACCTGCGTCAGCCATTGGAACAACTGCTGGCGCGGGTATCGACAGTCACCCTGGCGCTGCTCGGCGATCTGCTCGGCGGCCAGGTCAACCAGGGCCTGGCCAACTCGGCGCTGTACCTCAAGGTGTTTGGCCATCTGGTCATCGGCTGGCGCTGGCTGGAACAGGCGATCCGCGCCGAAGAGGGCCAGGCACTGATCAGCAACGGTCAGGGCAACCCGGCCGATACAGCCTTCTACCAGGGCAAACTGCAGGCCGCGCGCTACTTCCTGACCTGGGAAGTGCCCAGCTGCCAGCACGACCTGGCCATCCTCGAAGCCCGCGACGACACTTGCCTGAATATGCAGGACGCGTGGTTCTAAACGCCCCTGCCGCACGCTCAACACGCCTCGCACCGCTGCGGGGCGTTTTTTTGCCTGCCGGCCAAAGCTGCGGGTTAGAATCCGGGGAGGTTCTGCCAGGCAGGACCCATCCCGCCTTCTATTCCGGAGTACGCCTGTGGACGCCAGCGCCATCAACAGCCTGTTTCTGATCGGCGCGTTGCTGGTGGCCGTCAGTATTCTGGTCAGCGCCTTCGGTTCGCGCTTTGGCATTCCGATTTTGGTGGTATTTCTCGCGGTCGGCATGTTGGCCGGCAACGACGGCCCCGGCGGCATCAACTTCAGCGACTATTCCATGGCCTATCTGGTCGGCAACCTGGCGTTGGCGATCATCCTGCTCGACGGCGGCATGCGCACGCGGGTGGAGAGCTTTCGCGTGGCCCTGTGGCCGTCGCTGTCGCTGGCCACCCTCGGCGTGCTGGTGACCGCCGGGCTGACCGGCCTGGCCGCGGCCTGGCTGTTTGAGCTGAGCCTGCTGGAAGGCCTGCTGATCGGCGCCATCGTCGGCTCCACCGACGCCGCCGCGGTGTTCAGCCTGCTGGGTGGCCGCGGCCTCAATCAGCGGGTCACCGCAACGCTGGAGATCGAGTCCGGCAGCAACGACCCGATGGCGGTGTTTCTCACCGTGACCCTGATCGAGATTCTCGCCAGCCCCGGCCAGGGCATCGGCTGGGAGCTGGGCCTGCACCTGATCAGCGACTTTTCCATCGGCGCGGTATTTGGCCTCGGCGGCGGCTGGCTGCTGCTGCAGATCATTAACCGCCTGCAACTGGCCAACGGCCTGTACCCGCTGCTGGTGGTCAGCGGCGGCCTGGTGATTTTCGCCAGCACCAACGCGGTGGGTGGCAGTGGCATCCTGGCCATCTACCTGTGCGGCCTGCTGCTGGGTAACCAGGCGATCCGCTCGCGGCACGGCATCCTGCATATCCTCGACGGCCTCACCTGGCTGGCGCAGATCGGCATGTTCCTGGTTCTCGGCCTGCTGGTCACCCCCCACGAGCTGCTGCCGATTGCCCTGCCGGCCCTGGGCCTGGCGCTGTGGATGATCCTCTTCGCCCGGCCGCTGTCGGTGTTTCTCGGCCTGATGCCGTTCCGCGCCTTCCATGACCGCGAGAAGGCTTTTATCGCCTGGGTCGGTCTGCGCGGCGCGGTGCCGATCATTCTCGCGGTGTTCCCGCTGATGGCCGGTTTACCCAACGCTCAGCTGTTCTTCAACGTGGCGTTCTTTATCGTCCTGGTGTCGCTGGTGCTGCAGGGCACCAGCCTGCCGTGGATGGCCAAGCTGCTGCGCGTGACCGTGCCGCCAGACCCGGCGCCGATCTCCCGCGCCGGCCTGGAAATCCACCCGACCAGCGAGTGGGAGCTGTTCGTCTATCGCCTGGGGGCCGAGAAGTGGTGCATCGGCGCGCCGCTGCGCGATCTGAAGATGCCCGAAGGCACGCGCATCGCCGCGTTGTTTCGCGGCAGCGAGTTGCTGCACACCTCCGGCAGCAGCAAGCTGCAAGCCGGCGACGTGCTCTGCGTGGTCGGCCACGAACACGACCTGGCGACCCTGGGCAAACTGTTTATCGAGGCGCCAACCCGCGGCCTGGATCTGCGCTTCTTCGGCGACTTCATCCTCGAAGGCGATGCTCAACTGGCCGCCATTGCCGCCCTCTACGGCTTGCAACTGCAAGGCGCGGAGGGCCAGTTGCACCTGGGACGTTTTATCGCCCACCAGATCGGCGGCCAGCCGGTGGTCGGCGACCAGGTGGAATGGAACGGCCTGACCTGGACGGTGGCGCTGATGGACGGGAACAAAATCCGCAAAGTCGGGGTCAAGTTCCCCGCAGGCGGGCGCCCCGGCCCCGGCCTATTCCTCTAAACTCCCTGCTCTTTCAGCAGCCGCACGAAAATCGACCATGCCTTCTTTGCGTTCCTTATTTGTCGCCGCCCTGCTCGGCCTTTGCCTGTTGGCCCAACCGACCCTGGCCGCCGAGCTGCCAACGCGCAGCGAGGTGCAGCGCAGCCTCGACGGCCTGGCCGAGCGCAAGCTGCCGGAGGCCGAAGAAAAGGCCCTGCAGAAAACCTACGAGCAGACCCTGAGCTTTCTCGCCCAGGCCGAGAGCCGCAGCCACAGCCTGACCCAGCTCAAGGCCCAGTTGGCGACCGCGCCCCGGCAGATCGCCGAGGCCCAGCGCGAGCTGTTGCGCCTCAAGGCCAGCCCGGTGCAGGCCGCCGCCCAGCGTTATGCCAAGGCCGCGACCAGCCAACTGGAGCAGCGGCTCAGCGAAAACGCCGTGCAACTGGCCGACCTGCAAGCCGACCTGAGTGAGGCCAACAGCCTGATCATTACCGCCCAGACCCGCCCCGAGCGCGCCCAGGCCGAGATCAGCAGCAGCCAGATTCGCCTGCAGGAGCTGGGCAACCTGCTGAAAAATGGCAAGGACAACAGCAAACCCCGCAGCAGCGAACAGCGCGCCTTGCTGCTCGCCGAGCAGGCCGCACTGAATGCCCTGCTGCAGTTGCGCCGCAGCGAACTGGCCGGCAACAGCCTGCTGCAGGACATTGGCAGCAGCCAGCGCGATTTGCTGGTGGAGCGCATCGCCCGCATGGAGCAGGAAACCCGCGAGCTGCAGGCCCTGATCAACGACAAGCGGCGCCAGGAGTCGGAAAAAACCGTCGCCGAACTGGCCATCGAAGTGGAAAAAGCCGGCTCCGACAACCTGCTGGCCAAGGAAAGCGCGATCAACCTGAAGCTGTCCGATTACCTGCTGCGCACCACCACCCGCCTCAATGAGCTGACCGAGCAAAACCTCAAGACCAAGCAGCTACAGGACAACATCAACCAGAGCGAGCAGGCCCTGGATGAGCAAATCAGCGTACTCAAGGGCAGCCTGCTGCTGGCCCGGATTCTCAACCAGCAGAAACAGGCGCTGCCGCAGATCAGCCTGGAAAAGAACCTCACCGACGAAATCGCCGACATCCGCCTGTATCAGTTCGAACTCGGCCAGCAACGGGAAAAAATCAGCAACCCGGCCAGCTATATCGAACAACTGCTGAGCGCGCAAAGCAGCGAGCAGGACACCCCGGAGCTGCGCAAGGCCCTGCTCGATCTGCTGACCAGCCGCGCCGAGCTGCAAGAGCGCCTGAACCGCGAGCTTAACGAGCTGCTCAATCAGTCGATCACTCTGCAGCTCAATCAGAAGCAACTGCAAAGCACCGCACAAACCCTGCGCACCACCCTCGACGAACAGTTGTTTTGGATTCCCAGCAACAAGCCCCTCGACCTGGCCTGGCTGCAGCAGTTGCCCAAGCAACTGGAACACCAGCTAGCCAGCATGCCCTGGGGCTCGGCGGCCAACCAATTGTGGGCCGGCCTGAGCAATCAACCGCTGCTGTTCCTACCGTTGCTGCTGCTGATTGGCGTGCTGTTGTGGAAGCGCAGTTACCTGTACCGCAAGCTCGACGAGCTGCATCAGGACATCGGCCATTTCAAGCGTGACAGCCAACTGCATACGCCCATGGCCCTGCTCCTCAACCTGCTGCTGGCCTTGCCGGTGGGGCTGTTTCTGGCGCTGTGCGGCTTTGCCCTGCAACTCGACGCGCGCGGGCAGAACGCCAACCTCGGCGCCGCCCTGATGCAGATGGCCGAAGTCTGGATGCTGTTCTACACCACCTATCGCATCCTCAGCCCCGGCGGGGTGGCCGAGCTGCATTTCCGCTGGAACCGGCCACAGATCACCTTCCTGCACGCCCAGGTGCGCAAACTCGGCCTGTTGGTGATGGCCCTGGTGGCGGTCAGTACCGTGGCCGAGCACCAGCAAGAGGTGCTCGATCGCGACGTGATGGGCATCGGTATCGTGCTGTTCTGCTTCCTGACCATGGCCTGGCTGCTGGCCAAGCTGGTGTTCAGTGAGCCGATCCGCGAGCACGCCTCACCGCTGCGCCAGGCCATCGGCGTGGGCTTTATCGCCCTGCCCCTGGGCCTCAGCGTGGCCGTTGGCCTGGGCTATTTCTACACCGCCCTGAAACTCAGCGACCGCCTGATCGAAACCCTCTACCTGCTGGTGATCTGGCTAATGGTCGAGGCCACCTTCGTTCGCGGCCTGGCCGTGGCCGCTCGCCGCCTGGCCTATCAGCGGGCGCAAAGCAAACGCCAGAGCCAAAGCAAGGAAGGGGTCGACGGCAGCGATGTGAGCGAAGAACCCAGCCTGCACATCGACCAGGTCAACGAGCAGTCCCTGCGCCTGATCAACATGGCCCTGTTCGGCCTGTTCCTCGCCGGCCTGTACTGGGTCTGGGCCGACCTGATCAGCGTGTTCGCCTACCTCGACAACGTCACCCTGTACGAATACGCCAGCGGTACCGGCGATGCCATCAGCATGGTGCCGATCAGCCTCAGCGACCTGCTCGGCGCGCTGGTCATCGTGGTCATCTCCACCGCTCTGGCGCGCAACCTGCCGGGCCTGCTCGAGGTGCTGGTGCTGTCACGCCTGAACCTCGGCCAGGGCAGCGCCTATGCCACCACCACCCTGTTGTCCTATGCGATTGCCGCCCTGGGCTTTGTCGCCACCCTGTCGACCCTCGGCGTCAGCTGGGACAAGCTGCAATGGCTGGTGGCGGCGCTGTCGCTGGGTATCGGTTTCGGCATGCAGGAGATCTTCGCCAACTTTATCTCCGGCCTGATCATCCTGTTCGAGCGCCCGGTGCGAATCGGCGACACGGTGACCATCGGCCCGCTGTCCGGCACCGTCAGCCGCATCCAGATCCGCGCCACCACCATCACCGATTTCGACCGCAAAGAAATCATCGTGCCGAACAAGACCTTCGTCACCGATCAGTTGATCAACTGGTCGCTGACCGACACCGTGACGCGGGTGGTGATCAGGCTCGGCCTGGCCTATGAAACCGACCTGGAGCTGGCGCGCAAACTGCTCATGCGCGCCCTCAACGACAACCCACGGGTGCTGCGCGAACCGGCCGCCCAGGTGTTCTTCATGGCCATCGGCGCCAGCACCTTCGATTACGAGATTCGCTTCCATGTCCGCGAGCTGGGCGATCGCCTGCCGGCCACCGACGAGCTGCTGACCCGGATTGCCTTGAGCTTTCGCGAACATAACGTGGAAATGGCCTTCAACCAGATGGACGTCTACGTCAAGAACCTGCACGGCCAGGAGGCGCAACTGGGCAGCACCCAGCAAGCGCCAGGCGCCCTGCCACAGAGCGTCGGCGGCGCCGACGGCAAGGCCTAGGCTGGACGCACCCCGGCAATTCCGAGTATTTTGCTCGGAATTGCCGGAGACGCCCCTTGAAGTCCTTCACCGACCTGACCTTCGATAACCGCTTCGCCCGCCTGGGCGATGCCTTCTCCAGCCCTGTGCAGCCGGCGCCGATTGACGCGCCACGCCTGGTGGTGGCCAGCGCCCAGGCCATGGCCCTGCTCGACCTCGATCCGGCCCAGGCCGATGACCCACTGTTTACCGAGTTGTGCGCCGGCCACAAGCTGTGGCGCACAGCCGAACCACGGGCCATGGTTTATTCCGGGCATCAGTTCGGCGGCTACAGCCCGCGCCT
>DAITLT010000093.1:0-10864 GCA_036835505.1 Pseudomonas sp. | reverse complement strand
TGGTCTTGCCGGCCCCGGTCGGCCCGGTGATGGCGAACAGGCCGTTGTCCTTGAAAGGCTCGGCGGTAAAGTCGATCTTCCATTCGCCCTTCAGCGAATTGAGGTTCTTCAGGCGCAGGCTGAGGATCTTCATATCGGCGCCTCCGCCAGTTCGGCCACCACCTGCTGGTACAGGCCCACCAGGCGCGCCTGCACCTCGGGCTCCAGGCTTTCGCAGCTCAAGCGCTGAGCGAACACATCACTCACGCTGAGTTCATCCAGGGTTTCCCGTGTGGCGCTGGTCAACCCCGCCACCGCCGTGCCGCGCTCACGGCGGATGCGCAGCACCTCAACCGGCAGACCTTCGCACAGAGCCTGCAGCCGTGGCTGCAGGTCGCTCAGATAGTCATCAGCCGTAACCAGCACTTCCAGCCATACCGGCGTTTGCACCGTGCCCTGTTTAGCGGCCTCATTAATCGCGTCGGGCAACTCGCTTAAGCTGCCACGCAGCGACAGCAACGGCTGAAAACGCGGCACCGGCAGCACCGTCACCTGCTGCAAGCCAGCACTGGTGACGTCCACCAACAGCACTTCCTTCTGCTGTTTGGCCTCATCGAAACTCAAGGGAATCGGTGAACCGCAGTAGCGGATATGTTCCAGACCGCCGACCTTCTGCGGCCGGTGGATATGGCCCAGGGCGATATAGGCCGCCGGTGGAAAGGCGTTGGTGGGAAAGGCTTCCAGGCTGCCGACATAAATCTCGCGCACCGACTCGCTGGCGCTGGCACCGACGGTGGTCAGATGCCCCGTGGCAATGATCGGCAAGGTGCCGCCCAGCGCATCACGCTTGGCCAACGCCCGCGCATACAACTGCTGATAGTGCTGCTGAATCGCGCTCTGCAGGTTTTGCTGCTTGGCCTGCGCGCTCTCGCCGGCCTGACTGAACAGCACATCGCGTGGGCGAATAAACGGAATGGCGCAAAGAATGGCCCCCGGCTGGCCGGTGCGGTCATGCAGCACCAGCACCTGTTCGTCCAACTCGGCACAGACGCTGGGAATCACTCGGGTATTGAGTTGTGCCAGCAAGGTCTTGCTTTCGCCAAGCATGGCCACCGAATCGTGATTGCCGCCCAGCACCAGCAACTCGGCGCCGCTCTGGCGCAACTCAACAATAAAGTGGTTGTACAGCTCGCGGGCATAACTGGGCGGCGCGCCGGTGTCGAAGATATCCCCGGCCACCAGCACGGCATCCACCTGCTGCGCCTGCACCTGCTCAATCAGCCAGGCGAGAAAGGCCTGGTGCTCGGCCTGGCGGGTCTTGCCCATAAAGTGCTGGCCCAGGTGCCAGTCGGAACTGTGCAGAATGCGCATGCTTAGAACTGCCAATCCTTGACCACCATATGGGTCTTCACCTTCTGCATGCCGGGGAAGTTTTCGATCTCGCCGCGCACCTCGCTGAAACGCTGCATCGACGGCGCCTCAATGCTGACCAGCAGGTCGGTCTCGCCACTGATGCCGCTGCAGCGGTGCACTTCCGGGTATCCGCGCATCAATTCGACATAGTGCTCGCAGCGCCCGCCCTGGTAGAACAACTCCAGATAGGCCTTGATCCCGGCGGCGCCCGGCAGCGTGACCTGGGCGTGGTAGCCACTGATCACCCCGGCCTGTTCCAACTGGCGAATTCGCTCGCTGACCGCCGAGCGCGACAGGCTGATCTCACGGGCAATCTGGCTGACGGGTAAACGCGCATCGGCGCGCAACAGGGCGAGTATCTGCTGATCGAACTTGTCCACGGCGACTCTCAGGCAAAAAGCAATTCGACGGCCAATTCCGTCATTCTGCCGGGCAACGCCGACGCTTCTACGGCGGCATTTTGCAGGGCCACGCCCTACCATATCCGGCAAAACGCCAGAGCATACAACATGAGTCGTCTGAATCAGGAATTGGGTCTACTGCAAGGCGTTGGCCTGCTCAGCACCTCGCTGCTGGGCACCGGGATTTTCGTCGTGCCGGCCCTGGCCGCCACGGCCGCCGGGGCCGCGTCGCTGTGGGCGTGGATGCTGCTGATTGGCCTGGTGCTGCCGATCGCCTTCACCTTTGCCCAGCTGGGCCGGCGCTTTCCCCATGCCGGCGGGGCGCCGCACCTGATTGGCCGGGCCTTCGGCGCACGCCTGGAGCGCCTTAGCGCGCTGCTGTTTCTTGCCGTGCTGCCGGTGGGTTTGCCGGCCGCACTGAATATCGCCAGCGGCTTCTGGCAGGCCGTGCTGCCCATCGGCCAAGGCGCCGCCCTGCTGCTGCAGTTGGCCACCCTGGGCGCCATGCTGCTGCTCGGCCAGCGTCCAGCCAAGGCCAGCGGCATACTCCAGGGCGCCATCGCGCTGGCGATTATCGGCACCCTGGCGCTGATCTGGTGGCTCGGCGAGCTGCCGCTCAGCCACCAGCCGCTGCTGCCGCCGATCAGCGGCTCCTGGCATTTGTTGCCGGCGGCCCTGGGCGTGATGTTCTGGTGCTTTGTCGGCATCGAGGCCTTTACCCATATGGGCGAGGAGTTCAAGCACCCCGAGCGCGACTTCCCCCTGGCCCTGCTGTTTGGCGTGCTGCTGGCCGGCCTGGTGTACTGGGCCTGCTCGGTGGCGGTGCTGAGTTTTCAGGCCTACGGCGATGTGCAGAGCGATGCCGCGTCCCTGCCGCGCATGCTCGACCAGCTCCTGGGCAGCAATGCCCGCTGGCTGGCCGCCGGCGTCGGCTACCTGGCCTGCTTCGCCTCGATGAACGTATATATGCAGGGCTTCGCCCGGCTGATCTGGAGCCTGGCCGAGGAAGGCAAGCTGCCGGCCGGTCTGGCCCGGCGCAATCGCCATGGCGTGCCGGCCCGCGCCCTGTTGCTGGTGGTGCTCAGCTGCGCCCTGTGCGCCAGCCTGGCCAGCCTGCTCGAACTGACCGTGGACGACCTGATCCGCTACGCCAACGGCAACTTCGTGCTCATCTACCTGCTCAGCATGGCTGCCGGCGTACAACTGCTACGCGGCGTCTGGCGCTGGCTGGCGGCATTCAGCTGCCTGCTGTGCGCCCTGGTACTGCTGATGCTCGGCCTGGATGGCAGCTATGCCCTGGGCTTGCTGTTGCTGCTCGGCCTGCTCGACCGCTACCGCGAACAGCGCCACACCCATTTGGCCAGCGCCGGCAACTGAACAGACCACGCGCGCGAAGGCCGCAACGGCCTGCTGATGCTCGATTGCGGCTATTCTCAGCCCAGCCCATCACAAGGACTGAGCATGCGCCGCCTTCTGCGAGACCTGAAAATCCTCATCCTCACCAACCTGTGGATAGTCCCAGTGCTGGCCGCCCTGGTCGGCGCGCTGTTCTACTTCGCCGCCCCGCCGCCGCCCATGCATGCACGCCTGGCCACCGGCGCCATCGGCGGTGGTTACCATGGCTTTGCCCTGCGCCTGCAGGCCGAACTGGCCCTGCAGGGCTTTAGCCTGGAACTGGTTGAAAGCACCGGTTCAGCCGACAACCTGAGCAAGCTGGGCAACGGCGATGTGCAACTGGCCCTGGTGCAGAGCGGCCAGGAACTGCGCCTGAGCGAGGCGGAGCGCAGCAAACTGAATGGTCTGGGGGTGATGTACCGCGAACCGCTGTGGCTATTTCTCGGCGCCAAGGTCAAGTTCCAGCGCCTGAGCGATCTGCTCAAGCTGCGCCTGGCCGTGGGCGGCGAAGACAGTGGCACCCAGGCGGTAACCGCCGCGTTGTTCGCCGCCAACCGCATCGAGCCGGCCGACTACCCCAGCAACTGGCAACCCTTGGGTGGCAACCGCGCGGCCGAGGCGTTGCTGGCCGGGCAACTGGACGCCGCCTTCTTCGTCGGCCCCGCAGAAAACCCGCTGATCCAGCGCCTGGCCGCCGAACCCAATCTGCGTCTGGTCAGCCTAAGGCGCACCGCGGCCTACCTGGCCCGCCTGCCCTACCTGAGCCAGCTTGAGGTCGGCGAAGGCATGCTCGATATGGCCCACAACACCCCGGACCGCGACATCGTCACCCTCGGCCCGGTCGCCACCCTGGTGGCCGGCGAGACATTTCACCCATCCCTCACCCCGCTGATTCTCGAAGCGGCCAAAAGCGTGCTGAAAAACGGCAGCCTGCTCGACCCGGCCGGCAGTTACCCGGCCAAGCCGCCGCTGTCGCTGCACACCCTGGCCGAGGCCGATTACTACTACGCCAAAGGGCTGCCGATCCTGCAGCGCTACCTGCCGTTTCGCATCGCCTCGCTGGCCGACCGCTATATCATCCTGGCCATTCCGCTGCTGGTTCTGCTGTTTCCGCTGTTCAAAGCCATCGGCCCGATCTACCAATGGCGCATCCGCGCGCGCATCTACCGCTGGTACAAACACCTGCGCGAAATCGACCAACAACTCTACCAGGGCGGCCTGCCAGCCAACCTGGACAGCGAAATCACCCGCCTGACACACCTGGAAGACGAACTGGCCCGCATCGAAGTGCCGCTGTCCTACTCCAGCGAGCTGTACCAACTGCACATGCACCTGCGCTATATGATCGAACGCCTGCAGGCATTGCAGCAGCGCCAGCCCCGGCTCGGGTAAACTGCGCGCCATTGCGGCCCGGATTGCACTGCTCCGGGCCGCGCCCCACCTGCTGCGAGAACCCCCATGCCGATCCGTCATTGCATCGTCCACCTGATCGAGAAAAAACCCGACGGCAGCCCGGCCGTGCTGCATGCGCGCAGCACCGAGCTGGCCGAGTCGCAGGCCATCGAGAACCTGCTGGCCGACCTCAACGACAGCTACAACGCCAAGCAGGGCAAGGCCTGGGGCCTGTTCCACGGCGAATCCAGCGTCTACCCGTTTAGCGGCTGGCTAAAGACTTACCTGGACGGCGGCCAGGACTTCACGACGTTCAGCCGCCAGGCGGTGGAGCAACTGCAAAAGCTGATGGAGGAGTCCAACCTGTCCACCGGCGGCCATGTGCTGTTTGCCCACTACCAACAAGGCATGACCGACTACCTGTCGATCGCCCTGCTGCACCACAGCGAAGGCGTGGCGGTGACCGAGGCCCTGGATGTGACGGCGGCCAAGCACCTGGACCTCAGCCAACTGCACCTGGCCGCGCGGATCAACATCTCCGAATGGCAGAACAACGCCAACTCCAAGCAATACATCTCGTTTATCAAGGGCAAGAACGGCAAGAAGGTTTCGGAATACTTCCGCGACTTTATCGGCTGCCAGGAAGGCGTCGACGGCCCAGGCGAAACCCGCACCCTGCTCAAAGCCTTTAGCGACTTCGTCGAAAGCGAAGACCTGCCAGAGGACGCCGCCCGCGAAAAAACCCAGGCCCTGGTCGGTTATGCCAGCAGCCAGGCGAAGATCGGCCAGCCGGTGGGCCTGGAGGAGTTGTCGGGGCTGATCGACGAACAACGGCCCAAGGCCTTCTACGACCACATTCGCAACAAGGACTACGGCCTGTCGCCGGAAATCCCGGCGGATAAACGCACCCTGCAGCAGTTCCAGCGCTTTACCGGGCGTGGCGAGGGCCTGTCGATCAGCTTCGAATCGCACCTGCTGGGCTCCAAGATCGAGTTCGACGAGGCCCGCGACATGCTGATCATCCGCCAACTGCCAACCCAACTGCGCGACCAGCTCAAGCGCCGTAAAGACTGATGCTGCCGCGCCTGGATGATGCCCTGCTGGACAGTTGCCGCTGCGCTGTTGCGGCGCCGCTGGCAAGCGACCCGGCCCGCGACTTTGGCCTGGACAAGGACGCCTGCCAGCAGCACTTCGAGGTGCTCAAAGGCTATCTCGACGAGCAGCAGCAACTGCTCTGGGCCAACCGCCGCCAGGCCCTGCTGCTGTGGCTGCAAGGCCCGGACTGCTCGGGCAAGGACGGCGCCATCCGCCATCTGTTTCGCGGCCTCAACCCGCAAGGGGTGGACGTCAGCAACTTTCAATTGCCCAGCACCAGCGAGCGTGAGGAGCACTTCCTCGCCCGCTACCAACGGCGCCTGCCAGCACCGGGCAGCATCGGCATCTTCAATCGCAGCCCCTACGAAGGCGTGGTCGGCGACTTGCATGACGGCTTTATCGGCATCGAGCAGGTCAGCCCGCGCTTGCAGCAGATTGCCGCCTTTGAGGATCAGTTGCAGGAGGCCGGCATTCTGCTGTGCAAGGTCTATCTGCAGATCTCCGCCGGCGAACAGCTCAAGCGCCTGCGCAAACGCATCCTCACCCCGCATAAACACTGGAAGCTGAGCGCCGCCGATCTCCAGGCCCATCGTCAGTTTCCTCAATACCAGGCCGAGTGGGCTGACACTCTGGCCCGCAGCCACCGCCCAAGCGCGCCCTGGTATGTGCTGCCCGCCGACCATAAATGGCTACGCAACCTGCTGCTGGCCAGCCTGCTGGCGCGCCAGTTTGAAGCCCTCGACCTGCACTGGCCAACGCCGCCGCTGCCGTTCAGCCTGGCCGAACTGGAACAGAACTAAATCGCCCGGATGACCTCCCGACGGCACCTGCCCAATCACCTTTACCCCGAAGCGAAGCCATGAACACCGCTGCCATCGCCTTTTTGCACCAGCACCTGCTGGCCGCCCTGCACCCCGCGCCCACAGAAACCCGCCGCCTGTTCCACGGCCGCGGCCGCTGCTATCCGGGGCTGGAACACCTGACGGTCGACTGGCTGCAAGGTGTGCTGTTGGTGGCGCTGTTCCGCCAGCCGAGCGATGCAGAGCTGGCCGCTCTCAAGCAGATGCTGCTGGCCTGCACGCAAACCGCAAGCTGGCAGCACAGCCAGGCCCACAGCCTGTTGCTGCACCACCGCTACCTGCAGGAAAGCAGCAGCGAATGGCTGCTGGGCGAGGTGCTGGACGAATGCCTGATCAGCGAAAACGGCCTGCGCTACAAGCTCGACTTCGGCCAGAAGCAGAACAGCGGTCTGTTTCTCGACATGCGCTACGGCCGCCAGTGGGTACAAGCCCAGGCACGCGACCAGCGCGTGCTCAACCTGTTTGCTTACACCTGCGGCTTCTCCGTGGCGGCCATCGCCGGCGGCGCCGCCCATGTGGTCAATCTGGACATGGCCCGCGCGGCCCTGAGCCGTGGCCGCGACAACCATCGCCTAAATCAGCACGACCTCAGCCGGGTCAGCTTCCTCGGCCATGAGCTGTTCAAGTCCTGGGGCAAGGTGAAAAAGTGCGGGCCTTACGACCTGGTGATCATCGACCCGCCGACCTTTCAGAAAGGCAGCTTTGCCCTGAGCAAGGATTACCAGCGCATCCTCCGCCAACTGCCCGAACTGCTCACGCCGCAAGGCACGGTGCTGGCCTGCGTCAACGACCCGGACGTCGGCCCGGAGTTTCTGATCGACAGCATGGCCCGCGAGGCACCCTCCCTGATATTCAGTGAGCGCCTGGAGAACCCGCCCGAATTCCCCGACATCAGCACCGCCAGCGGCCTCAAGGCCTTGGTGTTTCGTCAGCAGCCGGGCGCTGACGCCGACGCGTGAAGGAGACCGCTGCCATGAGGCCTTGGTATCTAGCCCTGCTGTTACTGCTGACCAGCGCCTGCCAGGCCGCGGCCGCGGCGCCACAAAGCGATCTGGCAACCACCGAGTTGCGCTTTGTCACCGCCAACGCCGAGTTCACCCTGTTGCATGAGATGGGCCATCTGCTGATCCATGAACTGCAGTTGCCGGTGCTTGGTCGCGAGGAGGATGCGGCCGACCAGCTCGGCTTCGTCGGCCTGTTTCTGCTGCACGGCAAGCAACGTGATGCCAACTTCTACGCCAAGCTGCTGGACGTGGCCGACTACTGGCGCCTGGAGTGGCGGCTGCCGAAAGCGCCCGAGGAAAAGGTCTACAGCTGGGACAGTCACGGCCTCGACGCCCAGCGTTTCTACAACATCGCCTGCCTGGCCTACGGCAGCGACCCGCAGAAGCTGGAGTGGATCATCACCGCCACCGGCCTGCCGGACGAGCGGGCGTTCTACTGCCCGCAGGAATACCAGCAGGTGCAGCACGCGGTGAACTGGCTGGAGCGACACTTTCGCCGGCCGCCTGGAGCACCGCCAGGGCAGCGCATTCAAGTGCTCTACGATGAACCGCCGCGCCACTTGGAGCATGGCGCCGATATTTTGGCCAAGGTGCGCGCCAGCGGTGAGCTGGAGGCGGTGGCCAACAAGGCCAGCGACGCCTTTGCCCTGCCCCGCCCCCTGACCTTGCGCCTGACCACCTGCGGCAGCCCGGACGCCTGGTACAACACCCAACGCGGTGAGCTGACCCTGTGCTACGAACGCCTCGAACACTTCCGCCAACTGGCCGCCCAATTGCCCAAGGTGCGCCCGGCGCAAACGCCTTAAGGCATCGCCCCCGCAGCGTTTAGCGACTAGAGCATGCCCTCGCTGATCAGCATGCCGTGGCGCACCACGCAACTGCTGCGGCCATGTTGCAATTTTAGCGGGCTGCGGGCAGTGATCACCCAGCCAGCGCCGAGCATTTGCTCGATATGGGCACGCAGGGCCGGCAGATAACGTTGCTCTTTCATACACAATCCTTTGCAGAGTGAGGCGGGAGGGGCAGTGGTTCGGCGACGAGGCGCGCACTGCCCAGGCATTCATCCGTGATGCGCGAGCAAGAATACGAGGTGCCGAAGTATCTGTGAAGTGCGCCACAGAAAATCGCCTCTCGGCGCGAGCGTCACCCGCGTGAGGGGGCCACAGGACAACGCCCGGCGCAGGGCGGCAATCCCGCGCCCTCAGGTTGCACAGCCGTAGTCCGGAGCAAATCCGCGGACGAAGACACAGGGCAACGAGCTTCCCGGATCTCATCCTGGCTACAAAAATGCCGCGCACTTGGCTTAAGTGAACGGCATTGGGCGCAGGGCCGGAAGGATTATCCTGGCGCGACGCTCAACAGGCGTCGAGACGAAAGCCGAGCCGTGGGAAGTGGACGTGTACGACACCCGCACGGGCGTCTTCGCGGCGCAGGA
This sequence comes from Pseudomonas sp., assembly GCA_036835505.1. Classification (GTDB taxonomy): domain Bacteria; phylum Pseudomonadota; class Gammaproteobacteria; order Pseudomonadales; family Pseudomonadaceae; genus Aquipseudomonas. The sequence goes on along the minus strand of DAITLT010000093.1, from coordinate 1,890 downwards.
TCAGCTCTTCGCTGCCGGCGAACAGCAGCTCGCCCAGCACCGGATCGACACCATAGTCGGTGGCCGCAATGCTCACCTGCTGACCGAGTTGCACGCCCGCCGGCAAGAGGCTGGCCGCGCTCGGCAGAGCGGCCGGGGTGGCATTGCGGGCGATCTCGATGGCGGCGGCCGCATCCAGTTTGCTCGCCGAACCATGACCAAAACCCAGCACCCGCTTGAGCCAGGCCGTCACGGCCGGATAGGCCTCCACCAAGGGCGCGGTAACCGGCGTGGCCAGCAGGAACCACAACGGATGGGCCATGGCAAAGTCGGCCAGGGACGCCTCGCCAAACAGGAAGTCGCCTTCCTCGCGGCTCAGCTGTTGCTCCAACCGCGCCATCAAGGTCGGCCATTGCTGCTGCGCCTGGGCCAGCGGCAAACGGCTGGCACTACCGCCGTTGAACAGGCCGGCACGATCGGCCATAAAGCCTTTGACCGCCTCCGGCGGCAGGGCGGCAAAGCGCACGGCAATCGACTCGGGCTGGAACACCAGGCTCACCGCATGCTGGAACAACACTGAGTCGGCCCACTGCGCAACGCTGGCCACATTAAATTCCTGGCCTTCGGGAAACAGCGCCGGCGTGGCTTTTTCCGCCTCCAGGCGGCGCGCGATCAGCGCCGTGTCGCAATAAATGTCGGCGCCGATTTGCAGCACCGGGGTCTTGCGGTAACCACCGGTGAGAGCGGTCAGATCGGGCTTGGGCATGACCGGCGGAATCAATACCGAATGCCAGGACAGCTGTTTAAAGCCGAGCAACAGGCGAGCCTTCTCGGCAAACGGCGAGTTCGGGTAGTGATGCAGAATCAACTCGTGCATGGCGCGCTCCGGGCGGCGGGGAAAAACCCAGCTTACCCGTGCAGCCTGCGCGAGCCTAGCCGCTCAGGCTGATGACAGGCCATCAGCGGCCTGGATAGCCAGGTAGCTGGCCACCAACGCCTCCTTGGCGGACTTCTTTAATTGCTTGATGCCGCGCTCTTCGCGCAGGGCCGCCGACTTGTCGGCGCAACGCTCGACATACACCAGGGCCTGGGCCGGGCTTGAGTAAAAGAAGCGTGCGCCCTGGCCACGCTGATGCTGGGCGAAGCGCCGCTGCGGGTCGTCACTGATGCCGCAATACAAGGCCCCGTTGGCGGCCCGCACCAGGTAGACAAACCAGGGCTTGGCCGGCGCCTCAAGGCTGGCGGCGACCTCCTCCAGCGGCAACACCGGCGCATTCAACTCGGTGTGTCATCCTGCCAGCGCTGTGCGGCCTGTTGATCGCTGGCGCGACCTTCCACCCAACTGGCGCCGGCGCTGCCTTGTTCCTTCTTCCAGAACGGCGCGCGGGTTTTCAGGTAATCCATGACGAAGTTGCAGGCATCGAAGGCGGCCTGGCGATGGGCGCTGGCGGTGCCGACAAAGACAATCGGCTCGCCGGGCTCTAGGGCGCCGACGCGATGGAGAATCTCCAGACGCAGCAGCGGCCAGCGCTGCTCGGCCTCGACGGCGATCTTGGCCAGGGCCTTCTCGGTCATCCCCGGATAATGTTCGAGAAACATGCCGGCCACTTCCTGCCCGGCATTGAAGTCGCGCACATAGCCGACAAAACCGACCACCGCGCCAATGCCGACATTGGCCGCATGCAGGGCATTGACCTCGACGCCCGGATCAAAGGGTTCACTCTGGACCCGAATGGCCATGTTGCTAACCTCCCGTTACGGTGGGGAAAAAGGCGACTTCGTCGCCGGCGCTGACGGCCTCATCGAGGCTGCACAGCTCTTGATTGCGCGCACACATCAGGTTCGCCTCGGCCAACACCTGCCACACCCCGCCGCGGGCCAACAGTTGCTGGCGCAGTGCGTCGAGGCTGG
>DAITLT010000092.1:9721-10880 GCA_036835505.1 Pseudomonas sp. | reverse complement strand
CGGCACGTTGGTGGCCTGGAGCGATGAGCTGGAGTTGTCGCGGCGCTACCTGTCGATCGAGCAATACCGCCTGGGCGACCGGCTGCAGCTGGACTGGCAGATTGACGGCCTGCCCGATGATTTGCCGATCCCGCAATTGACCTTGCAGCCGCTGTTGGAAAATGCCTTGATCTACGGCATCCAGCCGCGCGTCGAGGGCGGCATGGTGCAGATCAAAGGCGACTATACGGAGGGTGTTTTCCAGCTGTGCGTCAGCAATCCCTGTGACGCGCTTGCCGAGCAGCAACCTTCGCGCGGCACGCACCAGGCATTGGCTAATATTGAGGCACGTCTGACTGCACTTTTTGGTCCAAATGCAAGTCTTAGTGTGGATCGCCGTGACGGACGGCACTACACCTGTCTACGCTATCCATGTGCGAGACTCATGCAGGAAGCCCGAGCAATATGAATGTCCTGATCGTTGATGACGAACCCCTGGCCCGTGAGCGGCTTAGCCGTATGGTCGGGGAGCTGGAAGGTTGTCGTGTCTTGCAGCCCTGTGCCAGCAATGGTGAAGAGGCGCTGGCGCTGATCGACAGCCTGAAACCCGACGTGGTGCTGTTGGATATCCGCATGCCCGGCCTCGATGGCCTGCAGGTGGCGGCCAAGCTGTGCGAGCGCGAGGCGCCGCCGGCGGTGATCTTCTGCACCGCCCATGACGAGTTTGCCCTGGAAGCCTTTCAGGTCAGCGCGGTGGGTTATCTGGTTAAACCGGTGCGCCCGGAAAGCCTGGCGGCGGCATTGAAGAAGGCCGAGCGGCCCAATCGCGTGCAACTGGCGGCGCTGACCCGTCCGGCCCTGGACCACGCCGGCGGCCCGCGCAGCCATATCAGTGCGCGCACGCGCAAAGGCATTGAGCTGATCCCGCTTGAGCATGTGATCTTCTTTATCGCCGACCACAAGTACGTGACCCTGCGCCACGAAGGCGGCGAGGTGTTGCTGGACGAGCCCTTGAAGGCCCTGGAAGACGAATTCGGTGAGCGTTTCGTGCGTATTCACCGCAATGCCCTGGTCGCCCGCGAGCGTATCGAGCGTCTGCAGCGCACGCCGTTGGGGCACTTCCAGCTGTATCTCAAAGGCTTGCATGGCGATCCGCTGATCGTCAGCCGCCGCCATGTGG
>DAITLT010000092.1:2742-9711 GCA_036835505.1 Pseudomonas sp. | reverse complement strand
CGGGTGTGCGCAAGCTGATGAACCACCTCTGAGTTGTCCGGCGGGTGCACCACCCGCCGGGCTGCCTTATCATGCCGGCGATCATTCGTTTCGAGAGCCGTCATGTCTATCCGCGAAATCCGCATCGCTACCCGCAAGAGTGCCCTGGCCCTGTGGCAGGCCGAATACGTCAAAGCCTGCCTGGAGCAGGCCCATCCGGGGCTGTTGGTCAGTCTGGTGCCGATGGTCAGTCGCGGCGACAAGCTGCTGGACGCGCCGCTGGCCAAAATCGGTGGCAAGGGTCTGTTCGTCAAGGAGCTGGAAACCGCCCTGCTGGACAATGAAGCCGACATCGCCGTGCATTCGATGAAGGACGTGCCGATGGACTTCCCCGAAGGCCTGGGCCTGTTTTGCATCTGCGAGCGCGAAGACCCGCGTGATGCCTTCGTTTCCAACACCTTCGCTAGCCTCGATGAGTTGCCGGCGGGCAGTGTGGTCGGCACCTCCAGCCTGCGCCGCCAGGCCCAGTTGCTGGCCCTGCGTCCGGACCTGAAGATTCATTTCCTGCGTGGCAACGTCAACACCCGCCTGGCCAAGCTGGATGCCGGCGAGTACGACGCCATCATCCTCGCCGCCGCCGGCCTGATTCGCCTCGGTTTCGGCGCGCGCATTCGTGCTTCGATCAGCGTGGAAGCCAGCCTGCCAGCCGGTGGTCAGGGCGCCGTGGGCATCGAGTGCCGCAGTGCCGATGCCGACATTCACGCCTTGCTGGCACCGTTGCACCACCGCGAAACGGCCCTGCGAGTGACCGCCGAGCGCGCCCTGAACAAGCATCTGAACGGCGGCTGCCAAGTGCCAATCGCCTGCTATGCCCTGCTGGAAGACGAGCAGCTGTGGCTGCGCGGCCTGGTGGGCCAGCCGGACGGTGGCCTGTTGTTGCGGGCCGAAGGCCGGGCGCCGGCCGCCGACGCCGAAGCCTTGGGTGTGCAGGTGGCTGAGGCGTTGCTGGCCCAAGGCGCCAGCGCCATTCTTGCTGCGGTGTATGGCGAGGCCGGCCAGGCGTGAACGCCTGGCGCCTGCTGCTGACCCGCCCGGCGCCAGAGTCGGCCGCCCTGGCGGCAACGCTGGCAGCGCAGGGGGTGTTCAGCAGCAGCCTGCCATTGCTGCAGATTGAGGCGCTGGCGGAAACGGCCGAACAGCGTGAGCTGATCCTGGCGTTGCCGCGCTACAGTGCGGTCATTGTGGTCAGCAAGCCGGCGGCTCGTTTGGGTCTCGAACTGCTCCACCGTTACTGGCCGCAAGTGCCCGCCGCGCCGCGTTGGTTCAGCGTGGGTGCCGCCACCGCGCAAATTCTGGCCGATGCCGGCGTGGCGGTTAACTACCCCAGTGACGGTGATGACAGCGAGGCCTTGCTGGCCTTGCCGGCGCTGCAGCAAGCGCTGGCAGGGCCCAGTCCGCGGGTGTTGATCATGCGCGGCGAGGGTGGCCGGGAGTTCATCGCTGATTGCTTGCGCGGCCAAGGCGCTACGGTCGACTATCTGCCACTCTATCGCCGTGGCCAGCCGGACTACCCGAGCACGGCCTTGTTGGCGCAGCTGGACGGCCAGCAGCTGAATGCCGTGCTGGTCAGCAGTGGCGAAGGCTTCGCCCGTTTGCGCCAGCTGGCGGCGGATGACTGGCCGCAAGTGGCCCGCCGAGTAATGTTTGTGCCCAGCGCACGGGTGGCTGAACAAGCCCGCGCGGCGGGTGTCGAGATGGTTGTGGATTGTCGTGGCGCGAGCGCCGCGGCCCTGTTGGCGGCGTTGCGGGCTACCCCGCAGCCGGCCCCCTGATACAGAGGATGGATACGTGAGCGAAGCAGCCCCCGCGCAAGATGAAGTGCAAGTCGCCCCAATGCAGAGCCCTGCGCCTGCCGCCGCGGCACCCCGTGGTCGTGGCCTGGCGTCGTTGGCCCTGGTGCTGGCAGCCGCTGGCGTTGGGTTGGCCGGTTGGGGCACCTGGCAGGTGCGTGCCCTGCATGTGCAAAGCGAGCAGCAGCGCGAGGTGCTGGAGCAGACCCGCAGCCAGGCCCAAACCCTGGTGCAGCGCGAGCAGAGTCTCAGCGCACGGCTGGCGCAATTGCCCACGCCGGAGCAACTGGAAGAGCGTCGGCAGTTGTTGGCCAGCGTCCAGGGTGATCAGCAACGCCTCGGCCAGCGTCTGGACAATGTGTTGAATGCTAGTCGTCAGGATTGGCGTTTGGCTGAAGCCGAGCATCTGCTGCGCCTGGCCAGCCTGCGCCTGACCGCGCTGCAGGAAATCAACAGCGCCAAGGCCCTGGTGCAGGCCGCCGACCAGATTCTGCTGGAGCAGGATGATCCCGCTTCTTTTGCCGCTCGCGCCGAGTTGGCCAAGAGCCTGGAGGCGCTGCGCAGCCTGCAGCAGCCGGACCGCACGGGGATGTTCCTGCAACTGGGCGCCCTGCGCGAGCAAGTTGCCCAGCTCAACCCGCACGTGCCGGCGTTTGTCGACAACGGCGGCGTGCTCGCCAGCCTGGCCGCCGAGGGTGATGGCAGCAGTTGGTGGGCAGAGTGGCTGGAGCGGCTGTCGCATTACTTCCGTATCGATTTCAGCGCCGCCCAGGATATTCGCCCAGTGTTGTCCGGGCAGAGCCTGGCGCAGGTGCGTCTGGCCCTGACCCTGGCGCTGCAGCAGGCCCAGTGGGGCGCTTTGAATGGCGATGGCGCGGTCTATCAGAAGTCCTTGCAGCAGGCCCAAGGCGTGCTGGATGAGCAGTTCAATCAGGACAATCCGGCGGTGCAGGCCTTGCGCGCCCGCTTGGGCGAGCTGGTCACCCAGCCGGTAAGCGTCGGCATGCCAGATTTGACCGCGGCCATGGCGGCGCTGCAGGCCTATGTGCAGCTGCGCGAGGCCGGCCCGGTGCCCACCGAAGCGTTGCCGAACGCCATTGTTGAGGACCCGCAGCCATGAAGCGCATGTTGCTGCTGACCCTGTTGGTGCTGCTGGCTCTGGCGGCGGGCGGCTATGCCCTGGTGCAGATTGAACAGCCTGGTTACGTGCTGGTGGCTTACAAAAGCTTCCGTTACGAGTCGAGTCTGTGGGGCACCTTGGTATTGCTGGCCAGCCTGTGGCTGCTGCTGTTCAGCTTGCGCCTGCTGTTTCGCCTGCTCACAGCGTCTGGGCGGGTGGTCAATCCCTGGTCGCGGCGCAACCGTACGCGACGGGTGCAGCTGTCGGCCGAACAAGGTCTGCTGGACCTGACCGAAGGCCGTTGGGAGCGTGCGCTGCGGCATTTGCGTCGCGCCGCCGAGGGTGATGCCCAGCCCTTGATGCATTACCTCGGTGCCGCTCGCGCCGCCCAAGAGCTGGGCCGCTACGAGGAAAGCGACAGTTTGCTGGAGCAAGCCTTGCGCCGTCAGCCGCAGGCAGAGCTGGCGATTGCCCTGGCCCATGCTGAGTTGCAGGTGGGTCGTGGCGAGCCTGCGGCCGCCCTGGAAACCCTGCAGGTGATGCGTGAGCGTCATCCGCGTCACCGCCAGGTGTTGCGCCAGTTGCAGGCGCTGTATGAACAGCAAGGCGATTGGTCGGCGTTGCTGGGTTTGTTGCCTGAGCTGCGTAAAAACAAGGCACTGAGTGACGCTGCACTGCCGGAGCTGGAGCAGCGTGCCTGGCGCGGGCGCCTGGCCGACGCCGGCCGCAGTGGCTTGAATGCTGGCGAAGCGGCGTTGCAACCGCTGACGCAGGCTTGGCAGCAACTGACCAGTGCCCAGCGCCACGATCCGCAGCTGTTGCTGGCCTACGCCGAGCAGTTGCGCGCGCTGGGGGCTGAACCTGAGGCCGAAGAGGTGTTGGGCAAGGCGCTCAAGCGTCAGTACGACGCCCGCCTGGTGGCGCTGTACGGCGAGCTGGCTGGCGCTGATCCGACGCGTCAGTTGCATGCGGCCGAAAGCTGGCTCAAACAGCAGCCGGCGGATGCCGAGCTTTTGCTGGCGCTGGGCCGCCTGTGCCTGCGCAATCGTCTGTGGGCCAAGGCCCGTGAGTATTTCGAGGCCAGTCTGGCGCTGCAGCGCAGTGCGCCGGCCTGTGCCGAGCTGGCGCGCTTGCTGGCCCACCAGGGTGAGGTGGCGCGCAGCAATGAGCTGTTCCAGGCGGCCCTCGGCCTGCAGCAACAACGCCTGCCAGAGCTGCCGTTGCCGGCTTGATGGCCGCCCTCGGGCGCGCAGACGAGCGGTGCCCTGGTGCGGATAACCAGCCCGTTCGGGCGGGGCTTACGCCTTGCCCGGCGCGGGTGCTTTCCTCTACCGTAGCCGCCTCTTAACTTTTCCACGGAACCCTCATGTCTCCGGTCAGTCCGCGTTCGCTGTTTCTGTTTGCCTTCCTCGCCTGCGTTGCCATCATGGGTGGCGCGCTCTATCTGGAGCATGTTCTCGGTCAGCAGCCGTGTCCGTTGTGCATCATTCAGCGGGTTTGCGTAATCGTTTTCGGCCTGCTCTGCCTGCTCGCTGCGCTACATGCGCCAGGGCGCGGCGGCCGGCGCGGTTATGCCGGCCTGGCCGGGCTGGCGGCACTGGTGGGCGCGGGCACGGCCGGGCGCCAAGTGTGGCTGCAAAATGTTCCTCTCGATCAGTTGCCAGCCTGTCTGCCGAGCTTCGATTACATGCTGGAGGCCCTGCCGTTTCAGGAGATTTTCCGCCTGGTGCTGCAAGGTTCGGCCGACTGCGCCGAGGTCAACTGGACCCTGCTGGGCATGAGCATTCCCGAATGGAGCCTGCTGGCGTTTGCCGGCATGCTGCTGTTTGCCGGCTATCAGTTGCTGCGTCGCGCCTGAGCGGCAAGTGCTGCGGCGCCGGGCTGGTGCGGCCTGGGGGTTGAAGATTTGACCTGGCGGTCAGGGATCAAACACACGTATGAAAGTTTCTCTGGGTGGTGCCTTGCTGGCACTGCGGGGCGGGCATAATCTGGCTCCCATATACCGCCGGAAAACTGCCACTTTGGTGGTGCCTTCCCAGGCGCGGTGCGCAAACGACAAAAGCTCGTCTCGGCACCGCGCCTAAAGCAGAAAATCAAATAACGGGAAGTGAGGTTGTCATGCTGGAAAGTTGTCAGAACGCCCAAGAGCGCTGGGGTGGGGTTCACCTGCTGATCGATCGCTGGTTGCAGGAGCGCCATGAACTGGTCAAGGCCTTCGCTGCCCTCAACGAAACCACCCAGGCACCGGCGGTGAACGCCGCCGACGTACAACGCTTCTGCGAAATCCTGGTCGATTATGTGTCGGCAGGGCATTTCGAAGTCTACGAACAGCTGACCAACGAAGCCAAAGCCTTTGGCGACGAGCGCGGCCTTGAGCTGGCCAAGCAGATCTACCCGCGCATCGAAGCCATCACCGAAGTGGCGCTGGCCTTCAATGATCATTGCGACAATGGCGACAGCCGTGACAGTGCCTCGCTGCACGCCGAGTTGAAACGCCTGGGGCAGTTGCTGCATGAACGCTTCGAGCTGGAAGACTGCCTGATTGAAGTGCTGCACAACGCCCACCAGCAGCAGGCGGTTGCTACCGCCTAACAGGCCGTTTTTAACGCTGTATCGGCAACGCAGGTAGTTTTTCAACGGCCTGCTAAGCGCCGGTGACGCCTCAGTCGCGACTGTCCAGTAGCTCTATTTCGAACACCAGGGGTGCATAAGGGGCGATCAAGTCTCCTGCACCCTCGGCGCCATAAGCCTGGGTCGATGGGATCACCAGGCGCCATTTGGCCCCGACCGGCATCTCCTGCAACGCCACGCGCCAGCCGCTGATTACGCTATCCAGGCCGAACCACTGCGGCGTCTCGCTCTGATCAAAAACACTGCCGTCCGCCAGGCGTCCGACATAGCGCACCTGCACCTTGCTGTTGGCCTTGGGTTTGCTGCCGCTGCCGGCGCGCAACTCGCTGCGCAGGATGCCGCCAGGTAATTCACGAACCCCGGCCTTGGCTTTTTCGTTGACCATAAAGCGCGTTTCGGCGCGCCTGGCCCGCTCGCTCGCGGCATCGAGCGTGGCGGGTGAGTCAGCCAGGCGTTGTTCGTGTTCGTTTAGCAATTGCTCGATGCGCGCGCTGTCGACACTCAGCGGCTGGCCGCGGTAGGCCTGACGCAAGCCGTCGAGCAGCGCCTCCAGTTGCAGGTCGGGTACCTCGTCGCGCAAGCGTTCGCCCAGCCGGGCGCCCAGGCTGTAGGCCAGGTCATGCTCTTCGCTGGTGGCGGCGGCCATTAGCGGTGGCGCCAGCAGGCAGAGGAGCAGTGGCAGGCAACGAGGCATAGCGGTTCTCCGCGAAAGGGGCGATTGATTATGCCAGTCTTGACCGGCCGCTCAACCTGAGGTTGGCGAGCGCCCCCCGGCGGCCTAAGATGGGCGCACATCACTCGCCAGGAGGCTTGCCATGTCCGCCAAGAAGAACCCTGTAAGTACGCCGCTGCACTTGTTGCAACACCTCTCGCACAGCTTGCTCGAACATCTGGAAAACGCCTGCAGCGAAGCCCTGATCGATGCCGAGAAAATGCTCGCCAAGCTGGAGAAGCAGCGCGGCAAAGGCCAGGATCTATTGCACAAGGCGCGGGCCAAATTGCAGGACGCCGCGGTCGCCGGCAAGGCCAAGGCGCAAGCCAAAGCCAAGGACGCCATTGCAGAACTGGAGTCGCTGCTGGATGGCCTGCAAGAGCGTCAAGCCGAGACCCGCGCCTATATCGTCCAGCTCAAGCACGATGCCCAGGAAAGCCTGAAGCTGGCCCAAGGGGTTGGCAAGGTCAAGGAAGCAGCCGCCAAGGCCCTCGATCTGCGCGCCGCCAAATCGGCAGCTCCGGCCGCCAAAGCAGCCGTGAAAAAAGCCCCTGTGGCCAAAGCACCTGCTGCCAAAGCGCCGGCAGTAACAGCCGCTGTAGCCAAGGCGCCTGCGGCCAAACCCGCAGCGCGCAAACCTGCTGATCGTGAAAAAGCCCATCCAAAGAGAAGCCTTC
>DAITLT010000092.1:0-2732 GCA_036835505.1 Pseudomonas sp. | reverse complement strand
GGCCAAACCTGCAGCGGCCAAGCCTGCGGCTAAAGCGGCTGCCAGCAAGCCGGCAGCCAAACCTGCCGTTAAGGCGCCGGTGAAGCCTGCTGCAGCAAAAGCAGCCGCCAAGCCTGCAGCCCGTCCGGCAGCGGTGAAAAAAGCCCCAGCCGCCAAGCCGGCCGCGCCAGCAGCTGCGGCTCAGCCGGTAGTTGCCGCTAGCACCAGCAGCGCGTCTTAACTGTGTATTGCCTCGGCGCGCAGCAACTGCAGCGCGTCGGGGTCAGCGTCTGTACCGGCCAGTGCCTCTAGCCAGGCCGGTACAGCGCTTCCACTTTCCGGCGCCCATTCGTGTGCGCAGGCTTGTAGGGCCAGCAGCAGTTGTTGCTCGGCATCCAGCTCCAGCCCCTTCAGACGTTCCCGTAATGCGGCCAATGGCGCCTGCCGCTGCGCAGCCGTGCGCCAGTTTTGCCGCAGTTGTCGCAGTGGGCTGATCACCTCTGTTTGCCAAGGTTGGGCGATGGCTTGTAGTTGGCTCAGACGTGTCGGGGTACAGGCCACTCCAGCGTGCTGCAACCAGGCGCCACAGAGCAGCAGGCAGACATCGGCGCCCGCTGCCTGCAACTGCAGGCAGGCGTGCTCCACGCCCGGACGCCCGTACAGGCGTTGGGCAAAATCCCACAGGTCAGATGGCATGGTGCTTCCCGGGCAAGGGCGGGATGAAGCTGGTAGACTCCGCCGCCATTATGATTCGACTCGAAAACCTCACTCTACAGCGTGGCCCGCTGCGTCTGCTAGAAGACGCCGAGCTGACCCTGCACCCCGGCCAGAAAGTCGGCCTGATCGGTGCCAACGGCGCCGGCAAATCCAGCCTGTTCGCCCTCTTGCGTGGCGAGCTGACGCCGGACGCCGGCAATTGCCTGCTGCCCGCCGATTGGCGCATCGCCCACATGCGCCAGGAGGTCGAGACCCTCGACCGCCTGGCCGTGGACTATGTGCTGGACGGCGACGAACGCTTGCGCCGGGTGCAGCATGATTTGGCCGCCGCCGAGCTGGCCCATGACGGCAGCGCCCTGGCGCGTCTGCATGCCGAGCTGGACAGCGCCGACGGCTACAGCGCCGATGCGCGGGCGCGCAAGCTGCTGGCCGGATTGGGTTTCAGCCATGCGCAGATGAGCCTGCCGGTCGGCGATTTTTCCGGCGGCTGGCGTATGCGCCTGAGCCTGGCGCAGGCGCTGATGTGCCCGTCCGACTTGTTGCTGCTCGATGAGCCGACCAACCACTTGGACCTCGATGCAATCATCTGGCTGGAAGGCTGGTTGAAGAGCTATCCGGGCACCTTGCTGCTGATTTCCCACGACCGCGATTTTCTCGATGCGGTGGTCGATCAGGTCGCGCACCTGGAGCAGCAGCGCATCAATCTCTACCGCGGCGGCTATTCGGCGTTCGAGCGCGCCCGTGCCGAGCGTTTGGCACAGCAGCAGCAGGCGTACGACAAGCAGCAGGTGCAGCGCGCGCACATGGAGAAATTCATTGCCCGCTTCAAGGCCCAGGCCACCAAAGCCCGTCAGGCGCAAAGCCGGATCAAGGCCCTGGAGCGCCTGGAAGAGCTGGCGCCGGCCCATGTCGACTCGCCCTTCGACTTCAGCTTCCGTGAGGCCGACAAGATTTCCAGCCCGCTGCTGGACTTGAGCGAAGGCCGCCTCGGCTATGGCGAACGCGCCGTGCTGGAGAAGGTTAAGCTGCAACTGGCGCCGGGGGCGCGGATCGGCCTGCTGGGCCCCAACGGTGCCGGCAAATCGACCCTGATCAAGACCCTGGCCGGCGAGTTGCAGCCGTTGTCCGGGCGTTTGCAGCGCGGCGAAAATCTGGTGGTCGGCTATTTCGCCCAGCACCAGCTGGACTCCCTCGACGACCGTGCCAGCCCACTGCTGCACCTGCAGCGCCTGGCGCCCACCGAGCGCGAGCAGACCCTGCGCGATTTCCTCGGTGGTTTCGACTTCCGTGGCCCGCGCACCGACGAGCCGGTGGTGAATTTCTCCGGCGGCGAAAAGGCCCGCCTGGCCCTGGCCCTGATTGCCTGGGACAAGCCCAACCTGTTGCTGCTTGACGAACCGACCAACCACCTCGACCTGGAAATGCGTCTGGCCCTGACCATGGCGTTGCAGGATTTTGCCGGCGCGGTCTTGGTGGTCTCCCACGACCGTCATCTGTTGAAAAGCACCACCGACGAGTTTCTGTTGGTGGCCGATGGCCGCGTGCAGGCGTTCGATGGCGACCTGGAAGACTACGCTCGCTGGCTGATCGACTTCCGCCTGCGCCAGCAGCCGGGCAGCAGTAGCGAACCGGCCGCCGACAAGACTGACAAGCGCGCCCAGCGCCAGGCCGCCGCGGCTCTGCGTCAGCAGTTGGCGCCGCACAAGCGTGAGGCCGACAAGCTGGAAAAGGCCCTCGGCCAACTGCACGAGCAGCTCGCCAGCGTCGAAGCCAAGCTCGGTGATGCAGCCCTCTACGAGGCCGCACGCAAGGACGAGCTGCGCGATGTGCTGGCCGAGCAGGCCAAGCTGAAGAGCCGCGAGGGTGAGTTGGAAGAGGCGTGGATGGCCGCTCTGGAACAGCTTGAAACACTTGAGCAACAATTGGCCCAAGCCGACTGAGTGGCGCCTGTAGTTAAATGCGCGGCTTTTTCAACTCCACCCTATCGAGGCACTGACACATGGAATGGCTGATGAACCCGGAAATCTGGGTTGCCT
>DAITLT010000091.1:0-10910 GCA_036835505.1 Pseudomonas sp. | reverse complement strand
TCGTTCGCTCCGCTCACTGGGACGGGCTGAAGCCCGCCCCTTAGCCAAACGTTAGATTCCAAGGATACTTATGTCGCGTGCCATTGAAAAAGGCGAAATAGCCCTCTACAAATACAATCGGCTGCGCTACTCATTTGTAGATTTGGCAGCCGGCGAACAGCAAGTGCTATCTAGTGACCCTTGGGCTTTCCTCAGTTCTCACCTGCAAACAAAACTTGCTGGTAAGCGTGGCGCCAATCGTGAGCGCATTGAGCGCGCGATCTACTACGCCTCTCTTGCTGAGGACTTCTACCGCGCTGCACAGAGCGTACCTCTCCCCGCCCAAGGAACACTTTTCTACTATGGAATGCTTGACCTTGTTAAATCGTTCCTATCACTTCGCGGCGCTGATCTAGAAACAACTTTTGAACACCATGGTTTAATGCTGCCGCTTGGCAAAAAGCTAACTATCGAAGCAAAGCCGAAAATGAAGGATGCATTCAACGTCTTTTCACATTTCTGCGCAGAGCTTGGAAGAGAAATTAAAGTCCCCATTGAGGTCGACTTCAGGCAAGCCTTATCTCATGTACCTGAAGTTCATGGTATATATGCCAGCCTTGGCCACATTGCCAAGCGAAAACTACTGCCAGTAAAAATCGAGTTCCAGGTCAATTCAAAAAGAGACTTTCTTTTCACCGAGCTAATATTTGACAAAGAGCAAGAATCAAAAGTAGATACAACTCGATTCCTAAAAGGCAATCGAGCCGGATATTTCAAGGAAGGCTACCCACGCGACAAACAAATCGTTTATCGCGCAATACGCAGAAAATCCTTCACGAAGGACAATCTTGATCGGAAATATAAAAACATACTAACCGAGTATGCTGCACTCGATGTAGTTCCAATACTTACCCAGCAAGGCTACCGATATTACATAGATCTCCGACCAGGAGATGTCCCACATCTTGCATATTCTTTAATGGCCATGTTCTACCTCGGTAGCGCAGCACGTTATCGCCCACTGGAGATAAAATCTTTGCTTGAGGGAGATCTTCGCCCCTTAGTAAGTGAGTTTGTTAGCTTAACCCCGCGCCAATTTCTCTATCAATTAGTGTCACTTACGACAGGGCGAGAATGCGTGATTCCATTCTCGGCTATATGAAATCTAACTAGTGGTTCAAGCCGTTCGCTTCGCTCACTCGGGACCGGCTAAAGCCGGCCCCTTAACCAAACGTTAGCTCTGCTTGCACCACCCCGAGAGTGACACTATAGTATCACTCTCGTCTAATTCAGGGTGCCCCATGAAAGTTGAGCTCGTTACCAATCTCAAACGCCAGGCCACAAAGATTCTGGCAGACCTCCACATTTCAAAGGAGCCGGTGCTGATCACAGAGCATGGTCAGCCATCCGCATACCTCATCGATGTTCAGGATTACGAGTTTATGCAGCGCAGACTGGTACTGCTTGAAGGGCTATCACGTGGAGAGCGCGCTGTACTTGAAGGAAGGACGTACAGCCAAAGCGAAGCCAAGGAGAAAATGAGCAGATGGCTGAAGTAATCTGGACAGAGCCGGCCCTCCAAGAGTTGGATGCCATCGCTGAGTACATTGCCCTTGATAATCCCGCAGCAGCAAGTCAGTTGGTCAGTACTGTTTTCGAAAAAACCAAGCGTCTTGAAAACTTTCCTCAATCCGGCCGTATTCCTCCTGAGCTTCCCAACTCCGTTTATAGAGAGCTAGTGGTGTCACCCTGTCGAATTTTTTATCGCGAAGATGGCAAACAGGCTCTAGTTCTTTTTGTCATGCGAGAAGAGCGGCAGCTTCGCGCTTATATGCTTGGAAATAGCTAAAAACTGGTTCAAATCGTTCGCTACGCTCTCTGGGGCTTGCTAAAGCAAGCCCCTTAACTAAACGTTAGACGCACCTATCAAATACCGGCGATAAGTAAATCAATAGCAGCAATTATTTCATTGCGTTGTGCTGAGAGGTCGGCAACTTGAGTGCCGAGTTGTTTCTTAGCGATACCGGCCAGTTGTGGAGTCACCATCACGTACTGTTTTTCATCAATTTCAAACGTTGGTGTGAGGGTTCTGAGAATTTTCCCTTTCATGACAGCAGCCGTGTAGAGAGGCACTACAACCCGCGTGCCTAGCTCGGCAATCAGGTCGCTTTGCACATCAAGCAGAAAGGGCACGGCAGCCTTGGTAGCAGCGTTGGTGTTCTTGTGTACGGCGAACTGAGGCATCAGAAGCTCCGTAGGTCGTCGCTGAACACGCCGCAGGCTTCCACATGTTCGTTGTAGGCGTTGATGGCCTTGCGATTTTCTGCCAGCCACTGCTCGCGCTGTTTCTTCTTCAGAACCTCAGCCAGAGCCTGCTCCAATGTCGCGGAGAGGTTAATATCCAAGTCCTTGGCTTTAATTAGTAAGTCACCGTTAACACTGAGGTTGGCGGCCCGTTTTGGGGCATGGGGGTTGTAGGCAGCGAGCATGGGCATTCCCTCCTAGGCATTCATGCGCACATGGTATGCGCATCAAGGATTGCAGTCAAAGGCGCATCTAACAACTGCTTCAAACCGTTCGCTTCGCTCACTGGGACTGACTAAAGCAAGACCCTTAACCAAACGTTAGATGCATTGCCCCGCTGTACATCGCACCCGCTTGCCCCATCGAATACCATGTAATACATTGCATTCAACAGCATGGAGGGCATCCCTATGAGCGTCACAACCGTCCGGCTTCAGCCAGAGCTCGAAGAAAACCTTGGGGCTATGGCCGAGAAGCTTCACAGAAGCAAAAGTTGGCTTATTAATCAGGCGCTTAGAGAATTCTTTGAGCGTCAGGAGCTAGAGCAGACCCGCTGGCAAGAAACACTGCAAGCTATGGAGTCTGTGGCGCAAGGCCGAGTCGTTTCCGGCGAAGCTGTAAGTGCCTGGCTTCAAAGCTGGGGAAGCTCCAATGAACTGCCACCACCGAAGGCGGGCCAATGAAGCTGGTCTACTCAGAAGAGTCCGTAGCAGATTTGGTTCGTCTCCGAGCATTCATTGCTGAAAAAGATTCCCTTGCTGCTGCACGTGTAGCAACAGAACTCATTGCACGCATCGAAAATCTTCGCCTATTCCCAACAATGGGCCGCGCAGTTGAATTAGCTCAAGACCCCAAAGCTATTCGTGATGCAGTTTTCGGTAAATACGTAATCCGGTATGCCACCCATACCGAAACTATCGTGATTCTTCGTATATGGCAGCATTATGAAGACCGCATGCAAAGCATCTAACAACGGGTTCAAATCTTTCGCTTCGCTCCCTGGGACGGGCTAAAGCCGGCCCCTTAACCAAACGTTAGGCACTGCAATTGATCATGCGAAACGTCCTGCTCTACGCGACCTTGGTATTTACATTTGCAAGTGTCCTGTCGGGTATTTTTATAAATCAGACAACTTTCACGCAAGGCATCAACGCCGCTAGCTTATCTGAGGCTCGTTGGGTGCTAATCGCCATGATGCCTGTAGTTCTCATGGTAAATTTCGTTTGGCTTCGCAGAACTCCAGCAAAAGGAAAAATTGGCACCTCTTTGCAAATTTTTGGGCAAACAGCTCTATTTCTTGCCCCTTATTACTGGCTTTTCAATCATGCGTAAGCAGCGCCTAACAATGCGCTCAAAGCGCTCGCTTCGCTCTCTGGGACGGCGTGCCACCGCCCCTTAACCAAACGTCTGCCCTGCATTGCTCAGTAAATCTCAGCGCACCATCCACAGATTCGACAAGGCGAATAAGGTCATCAGCGACACAGTATTCCTGACCGGGCCAAGGATGCGCGTGTTCATATAAGCAAAGCGCCATTTGAGCACCCGGAACGAATGCTCGACCTTGCTGCGCACTTGGGTCTTGGCCTTCTCGGTCTTGCGCCTGGCGGGCCTTGTACAGTGCGCGGCTCCGACCTAAGCACTGACTGAAACGCGGCCATCCTTGCTGCCTGAGCAAGAAATCGATGCGCCTCTCGACCGGGCGAGGCGGCTCCTGTATATATCGCCTGAGCACCTCACAGGTCAGCCATTTACGCTGACTTTACTGCCTGACATGGACGCACTTGGCAATTGGATAAATGGACTTGACCAGATCAACTGCAAATCGCTTTATCGCCTCTCGCCCAACAACTCGTCGCCGATACGCGGCCTGCAAGTCATGGCCGTTATCTGGGTATATTTACTTATCTGCAATGCGTCCAGATAACGCGCCGCACAAGCAACAGCAACCAACCCCGTTAACAACCACGCAGAAAAGCAAAATACCAAGCACGGAGAAAGCCCATGAATGAAGCTATAGTACAAGAGAAGCCTAGCACTGTAGAAACAGCCAAAATTGTATACATCCTTTATCTTGTTGGTATTGCCTTCGGGATAACGGGAATAGTGGGCGTGGTAATGGCCTATATAAACTTGAATGATGCGCCCGCCTGGCTGCGCAGCCATTATCAGTTCCAGATTAGGACATTCTGGATTGGCGCACTTTATATGTTTATTGGCGTGCTACTGGCGATCGTCTTGATTGGCTATCTGGTACTGCTGTTTTGGGTGGTTTGGTTGATTATTCGCTGCGTCAAGGGAATGAAATCCCTAGAACAAAAAGAAGCCCACCCGAATCCAACCGGCTGGTTGTTCTAATCGCCGTCGGGTGTAGCAAGCCCGTTGTTGAGTTCGCACCATACGGCCGCACACTGCGTTGCGGCCGTTTTTATTTCTGGCACTCGGGCGGTCTGGCTGAACACCACGCGAGTTAACAAACAAGTAACTATTGCAACGCCACATTAGTTGCGTGGTTTTGTCTCTGGCGCTGCTGGCCGTCGATTCCATAGCGTATTGCACGAGCCCTGTCAGGCACGTAAGTGCGCCGCAACATCTGCTCAATCCTGATCGCCAGCAAGCTGGCTCCTACAAAGAGCCGCTGGGGAATGCAATCGGCTATGGGGCAGGGTCCAGCGTGGCGCCGCGCTCAGTCGGTGAGCGCGCCTACGCCTTCAGGCTGGTCAGCCAGGCGCTGTCGAAGCGCGTCTGGTCGAGGTCCAGGCCTTGGGCTTGCATGTGCTCGCGGTGCTGGTCGATCTCGCGGGTCAGGCTGCTGAGGGCGCTGGTGTTGCCGTCCAGTTGGTGCATTTGCAGCAGGCCGAGGTGGTAGAAGCGCAACAGCTTCATCGCTGCGGGGTTGTTGGCGCTAACGCCGCTGGTGACCTGGTGCATGACGTTGGTGACGCGCATCAGGTGGCGTTTCAGTTGCCAGCCGTACACGGCGGCGGCCATCCACGGTTGTTGCCAGAACTGTAGGCGTACCAGGGCGAAGGTCAGTAGCACGCCGGCAATCACGCCGCCGAGGTTGTAGCGGAAGTTGTCGCCACCGGGCTGACCGAGCAGGCTGACGGCGCCGGTCGAGAGCAGCATGGTCAGCAGCACGAACAGCACGACGATGATCAGCGTGCTGCGGCGGGTTTGCTGGCGGTAGGTGTGCGGGTCCATCGGCTTGATTTCGAACATCTGCAGCGCAGGGCTCCGGATTGGGCAGGGTTGGGCGTGGATCATCCCACGATTGTGCGGTCGCCGCCGCGGGATGATCGCGCCGGCGCTGGGCGTCAGGCGCTGACCTGGCGGACCTGGGCTTCCAGTTCGGCTTTCAGGGCCGGGTCGAGTTTCAGCTGGCGGGCCAGTTCGTCGAGGTAGGCGCGCTCCATAAAGTGTTCTTCGTCCACCAGCAGCACGCTGGCCAGGTACATCTCGGCGGCCATTTCCGGGGTGCTGGCGGCGCGGGCGACGTCGGCTGGGTCGAGGGGTTTGTTCAGTTCGGCGTGCAGCCAGTGTTGTAGCTGCGGGTCGTTGTCGAGCTTGCTGAACTCGCCTTCGATCAGCTCACGCTCGCGGCTGTCGACATGGCCGTCGGCTTTGGCCGCGGCCACCAGGGCCTTGAGGATCGCCTGGCTGTGCTGCTCGGCTTGCGCGGCGGGCAGGCGGTCGAGGGTTTGCGGTTCACCCTGGGGCGCGCCAGCCTGCTGGCTCTGCCAGTTGCCGTAAGCCTTGTAGGCGAGCACGCCGAGGGCCGCGAGGCCGCCATAGGTGAGGGCCTGGCCGCCGATCTTGCGCGCGGTCTTGTTGCCCAGCAGCAGGCCCATGGCACCGGCAGCCAGGGCACCGCCGGTGGCGCCGGAGAGCAGGCTGCCGAGGCCGTTCTTGCCGGCTCCGCCGAGCAGGTCGCTGAGGCCGCCGCCGTTCTGCTGATTGCTGGTGCTCGGGTTGTTGGCGCGGGCCGGTTGCTTGTTCTGCAGCAGCTCCTGGCCGGATTTGAGCAGTTGGTCGAGTAAGCCACGGGTGATCATTGGTTGCCCTCCACGGACGTTGGCTGAGATGTCCGCAGGGTAAAACGAAGTGCGCCGGCGCTGGGGGCGGGAGTGCTTCCAGATGTTGCCTGGCGGTAAGGCGATGGGCGTTGAAGGGACGATCTTGCCATGCCGTGCGGACAGAGCGCCGGCCTGAACACGCGAGCGCGCCGCGCTGCCTGCTCAATCCAGATCGCCAGCACGCTGGCTCCTACGGGAGAATGCGCGGGTCGTTAACCGACCCGATTCAGACCGGTGGATTGGCGGCGCGATAGGCGCTGGCGGCGCTCACCAGCCAGTCGCGGAAGGCTTGCAGGGTGGCGGATTCGACCTTGCGCTGCGGCACGATCAGGTAATAGCCCTTGTCGCTCTGGCTACCCTGCGGGTGGGCGATCACCAGGCGGCCTTCGGCCAGTTCACGCTGGATCAGGAACGGCGGGATCAGGGCGATGCCCATCTCGTGCATGGCCGCCTGGGCGAGCATGGAGAACAGCTCGTAGCGCGGCCCACTCATGTCGCGTGGCACGTTCAGGCCGCGCGAGCTGAACCACTGGCGCCAGGCGTAGGGGCGGGTGCTCTGTTGCAGCAGCGGCAGGTTGGCGATCTGCTCGGCGCTGAGCTGGCTCTGGCCGTCGAGCAGGGCCGGGCTGCACACCGGCAGGAGGTTTTCCTGCATCAGGAAGTAGGCCTCGGTACCGGACCAGTCGGCGTCGCCGAAATAGATAGCGGCGTCCAGCTCGGTGTCGGCAAACAGAAACGGCCGGGTGCGGTTGGTCAGGTTGACGGTGACGTCCGGGTGCAGGCGCTGGAACTCTTTTAAGCGCGGCAGCAGCCACTGCGTGCCGAAGGTCGGCACTACTGCCAGCTCCAGGCTGCCGGCGCCGGGTTGGCCCATGACCGCCAAGGCGTCGCGCTCGACGGCATCCAGCTGGGTGGCGACGCGTCGGCTATAGGACAGCCCGGCCTCGGTGAGCTTGACCCCGCGACGCGAGCGACGGAACAGCTCGATGCCGAGAAACGCCTCCAGCCCGGCGATCTGCCGGCAGATCGCGCTCTGGGTCAGGGCCAGTTCGTCGGCCGCCTTGGTGAAGCTCTGGTGGCGGGCGGCGGCTTCGAAGCTGATCAGGGCGGCGGTGCTGGGGATTTTGCGGCGCATGGCGGGGCTTCTTGGTTGGGGTTATTTATTAGCTATGTGGTCGTTAGGTGTTGCGACCGTAGTTAACGGTCAAAGCGCGCAATCTGTAGGAGCGCGCTTGCTCGCGATGCTTTTGCCGTTAGCAATTGTCATCAGGCAGCCGTAGGAGCAGCTTGATGATGTATTTGCTCAACCCGGATCGCCAGCAAGCTGGCTCCTACCAAGGGCTGCGCTCAACCAATCCAACGACCTTGGGTTTTTAGTTTTGGCTTCATATGCGGATGCTGCACTTTAAATGGGTTTATGCGGCCTAAAAAACCAGTTCGAAGTGCGAAATTAGCACAACAGCGTGCAAATTCCTCGGTTGTCGGACAGTCCATCGCTGGCTAGGCTTAGTCCACTGTATTTCCGGGTGCGCCGTAACCTGTGCGCCCCTGTCCACCGCATGTTTGAGGATTCGCTTATGGCCGGCAAGGCAAGCTTCAACTGGGAAGACCCGCTGTTGCTCGATCAGCAACTGACTGAAGAAGAACGCATGATCCGCGACAGCGCCCGGCAGTTTGCCGCCGACAAGCTGGCCCCGCGCGTGCTGGAAGCCTTCCGTAAGGAATACACCGATCCGGCAATCTTCCGCGAAATGGGCGAAGTCGGCCTGCTCGGCGCGACCATTCCAGAAATCTACGGTGGCAGCGGCCTTAACTATGTCAGCTACGGCCTGATCGCTCGTGAAGTCGAGCGTGTCGACTCTGGCTACCGCTCGATGATGAGCGTGCAGTCATCCCTGGTGATGGTGCCGATCTTTGAGTTCGGCAACGAAGCGACCAAGCAGAAGTACCTGCCGAAACTGGCCAGCGGTGAATACATCGGCTGCTTCGGCCTGACCGAACCGGACCACGGCTCCGACCCAGGCTCGATGATCACCCGCGCCAAGAAGGTTGAGGGTGGCTATCGCCTGACCGGCGCCAAGATGTGGATCACCAACAGCCCGATCGCCGATGTGTTCGTGGTCTGGGCCAAGGACGATGCCGGCGAGATCCGCGGCTTCGTCCTGGAGAAGGGCTGGCAAGGCCTGAGCGCCCCGACGATCCACGGCAAAGTCGGCCTGCGCGCCTCGCTGACTGGCGAGATCGTCATGGACAACGTGTTCTGCCCGGAAGAGAACGCCTTCCCGGACGTGCGCGGCCTGAAAGGTCCGTTCACCTGCCTGAACTCGGCCCGTTACGGCATCAGCTGGGGCGCCCTGGGTGCCGCCGAAGCCTGCTGGCACACCGCGCGTCAGTACACCCTGGACCGTAAACAGTTTGGTCGCCCATTGGCGCAGACCCAGCTGATCCAGAAGAAGCTGGCGGACATGCAGACCGACATCACCCTGGCCCTGCAAGGCTGCCTGCGTCTGGGCCGGATGAAAGATGAAGGCACCGCCGCGGTGGAAATCACCTCGATGATGAAGCGCAACAGCTGCGGCAAGGCCCTGGATATTGCCCGCATGGCCCGCGACATGCTCGGCGGTAACGGCATCAGCGACGAGTTCGGCGTGGCCCGCCACCTGGTCAACCTGGAAGTGGTCAACACCTACGAGGGCACCCACGACGTCCACGCGCTGATCCTCGGCCGTGCGCAAACCGGTCTGCAAGCCTTCTACTGAGGTGGCGCGCCAAGGGGCGGGTAGCGAGCGGCCCGCCTTGTTCGTTGGTCATGGCGCCGTTGCCGCAGGCCGATGACGTTTTTCGTAGGCGTCAGTGTGCTGGCGATGTTCAGGTTAGGCGTTAAAGGTATCTCCGGGCTTGTGCGGGCCCGGATTTATCCGCGACATTCGCCACTGCAGCCGCACCTGCAGCATGACCGCAGGCCCCGCGGTTGCCTGACTTCCTGCAAGCGTGCTGCCGCGCTAGCGCCTTGCGTTTTGACCTTGAGGTTTCACTCCCATGCATCCCCATCTTTCCACTGCCAGTGAGGCCCTGAGCTGGTTGCAGGCCAATGACATACGCCGCGTCGAGCTGGTGTTTGCCGACCTGACCAGCGTGGCCCGCGGCAAGGTCATGAGCACCGCCAGTTTCGCCGAGACCCTGGCGGCGAAGATGCCTTCGCTGTTCCTCGGCCTGACCGTCACCGGTGGCGAGCCGCCGCAAGTGTTCAAGCGCATCTTCCCGCCGATGTTTCCGGACATGGCCATGCGCCCGGACTGGAGCACCCTGGTACGTGATCCGCTGGCCGGCGTGCCGAGCGCCACGCTGATCTGCGATATCGAGGCGCGCTTTACCGCCGCCGATGGCCATTGCCAGTACGAAGTGGCTGAGCTGTCGCCACGCCAGTTGCTCAAGCGGGTGCTGGCCCGCCTCAAGGCCGCCGGCTACACCGCCAAGGTGGCGCCGGAGCTGGAGTTCTTCCTGGTCCATCCGCAGCGCGCTGCCGATGGCGGCCTGCAGGTAGCTCACGGCATGTCGGCCCAGGTGCCACATATCGAAAGCTCCCACGACCTGGCCTCGGCGGAAACCGCCAGCAGCTTCACACCGTTTTTCGACGAGCTGTGGGCCGCCTGCGAAGCCCAGGGCATCCCGATTACCGGCTACGGCCACGAGTCGGCCCTGGGTCAGTACGAAGTCAACTTCGGCCCGGATGCGCCATTGCAGCAGGCCGATGCGGTGTTCCGCTTCAAGCGCCTGGCCCGCGAGATTGCTCGCCGCCACGGCTGCTACGCGACCTTTATGGCCAAGCCGTACCTGAGCGAGCCGGGCACCGGCTTGCACTGGCATATCAGCCTGGCCGACGCCGAGGGCAACAACCCCTTTACCGCCGCCGACGGCGCGCCGCATCCACGGCTCAAACACTTTATCGGTGGCTGGCAGGCCTCGGCCCGCGCGTCGATGGCGATTCTCGCGCCGTATGCGCACTCCTATGTGCGCCTGCACCGCCCGGACGCCTCGCCGGCCAGCGTCGAGTGGGGTTATGACAACCGCACCGCGGCCTTCCGCGTGCCGCATTCCGACCCGGCCAACCGCCGCGTCGAACACCGCCTGCCGGGCGGCGATGCCAACCCGTACCTGAGCCTGGCGCTGATGCTCGGTGCCGGTCTGGCCGGCATGCAGCAGCAGATCGAACCCGGCCCGGAAGTCAGCGACCGCCCGGCCGTCTCGGAGCGCGGCGCGTTGCCGGCGGACCTCAGCGAGGCGCTGGTGGAGTTGCAGGCCTGCCCGATCATGCACGAGGTGTTCGGCGCGCCCTTTATCGAGCTGTACAACATGATCAAGCAGCATGAATTGAGCGAGCAGGCCGCCGACGCGGACTTCGCCATCAAGCATTTGCTGGCCAGAAGCTAATTTGGCGGCGACCCGATCGGTCGCCGCACTGCCACGAAATCGGAGGCGCTATGAGCACTACTCACAAGAACCCGCAAACCCAGCAATGGCAGGCCATGAGCCGCGACCATCACCTGGCGCCGT
>DAITLT010000090.1:9454-11199 GCA_036835505.1 Pseudomonas sp. | reverse complement strand
GCACTTCTACACCTTGAACCAGGCAGAACCGAGCCTGGCGATCTGGCACAACCTCAAGTTGCCCCGCTAAATCGTCAGCCAGCGCCAGAGCCCGCACCAACCGCGGGGCCTGGCCGCTCGGCCGGACTAGTCGCACAAGCGCTTCGCTCTGTTATACTCCGGGCTCCCGTCAGGCTTGCGCCCGGACGCTCGGCAACCACTGCCCAGCTGGACCGGTCGGGAGTGCGCTATCACACAGCGCCTCACGCCAGACACATCACCCTCTCGGGCAACGCCCGTAATTAAGACAGGATTACTCATGTCCTTTGCTTCCCTCGGTCTCTCCGAGGCTTTAGTCCGCGCCATCGAGGCTGCCGGCTACACCCAACCGACCCCTGTGCAACAGCGTGCCATCCCTGCCGCCTTGCAAGGTCGTGATCTGATGGTGGCGGCACAGACCGGCACCGGTAAAACCGGCGGTTTCGCCCTGCCAATTCTCGAGCGTTTGTTCCCTAACGGTCACCCCGACCGCGAACATCGCCACGGCCCAAAACAACCGCGCGTCCTGGTCTTGACCCCGACCCGCGAACTGGCCGCCCAGGTGCATGACAGCTTCAAGCTGTACGCCCGCGACCTCAAATTCGTCAGCACCGTGATCTTTGGCGGCGTTGGCATGAACCCGCAAGTGCAGGCCATGGCCCGCGGTGTCGACGTACTCGTCGCCTGCCCAGGGCGCCTGCTCGACCTGGCCAACCAGCGCGCCATTGACCTGTCCCACGTGGAAATCCTGGTCCTCGACGAAGCCGACCGGATGCTCGACATGGGCTTTATCCATGACGTCAAGAAGGTCCTGGCCAAGCTACCCGCCCAGCGGCAGAACCTGCTGTTCTCGGCGACCTTCTCCAAGGACATCACCGACCTCGCCGGCAAGTTGCTGCACGACCCCGAGCGCATCGAAGTCACGCCGCCGAACACCACGGTCGAGCGCATCGAACAGCGCGTGTTCCGCCTGCCGGCCAGCCACAAGCGCTCGCTGCTGGCACACCTGATTACCGCCGGCGCCTGGGAACAGGTGCTGGTGTTCACCCGCACCAAGCACGGCGCCAACCGCCTGGCCGAGTACCTGGACAAGCACGGCCTGCCGGCCATGGCGATCCACGGCAACAAGAGCCAGAACGCCCGCACCAAAGCCCTGGCCGACTTCAAGGCCGGCCAGGTACGGATTTTGGTGGCCACCGATATTGCCGCCCGCGGCCTGGATATTGACCAACTGCCCCACGTGGTCAACTTCGAGCTGCCCAACGTCGAAGAAGACTACGTACACCGTATCGGCCGTACTGGCCGTGCCGGGCGCAGCGGTGAGGCCATCTCCCTGGTAGCCCCGGACGAAGAGAAGCTGCTCAAGGGCATCGAGCGGATGACCAAGCAGAAGATCGCCGACGGCGACACCCTGGGCTTCGATCCGAGCACCGTGGAAGCGGAAAAACCCGAAGTACGCGAGCGCCCGGACGTCAGCGGCGGCCGCGGCCGTGGCCCGCGCGAGCCACGTGACCCGAACAGCCCACGCGGCGGCGGCGAACGGCATGGCGGCGGCCACAAAGATAAAGGCCAGAACACCGGCAAGGCCAAGCCCGCCGCGCAATCGCGCAGCCCGCAGCCCGCCCGCGAACAGCGTGGCCCACGCCCGGACCGCGCTCAGCGCCCAGAGCGCGGCCCACGCCAGGCGCAAGCCAGCGTCATCCCGACACCTCCCGCCGACCGCGCGC
>DAITLT010000090.1:0-9444 GCA_036835505.1 Pseudomonas sp. | reverse complement strand
CGATGACGACATCGACAACTTCGGCAACCGCGCCGACTACGTCAGCCCGGTGCAAAACAAGCCGCAAGGCCGTGGTCGTCGTCCGGGCGCGAACGCCGGCGCGAACGCCGGCAATGGCCTCGGCCAGGGCGCTCGCCCGGCCGGCGCTGGCAGCAATCAGGGCCGGCGGCAGGGGCAACCTGCGGGTGGCGCGCGTAACGGTCAGCCTCGCGGCGGTCGCGATGGTCAGCCCCGTGGCGGCCGTGGCCCGGCGCGCGATACCCGCACCGATTTCAGCCGCAGCGACTCGCAGCGCCAGGAACCGGCAGTCAAAGGCCCGCGCGACAAGCAGCCACTGATCGTCCACAAGGAGTCCAAGCGCGACTTGCTGCCGTCTGCGGAGCAACTGGAACAACTGGAGCAACTGTCCAGCAGTCGTCCGCGCGGTGAAAAGCCCGCCCTGCTGACGCGCAACCGCGAAAGCTGATTGCCCCCGCAATCAACAACGCCGGCCTCGCGCCGGCGTTTTTATTTGCCGCTGGGTAGCCCGGATGCCATCCGGGGGGCGCGATCGTCCGCAGGCGACGCTTAAAACGTCGCGGTCAGACCGCTGCCACGAAGCTCACATGCACCCCAGGATGACTTAAGCGCAGCGCTACCCATCAACCACATCGCCAGCACAGTGCCACAGACAGCAAAACGCCGACCCTGGGGTCGGCGTTTGCTTGACTACGGCAGCGGAGTTACTGGCGCACGCCTTCCACCGAGATGATCAACTCCACGCTTTGCGAAGCCGGGCCTGGGCCTTGGATGCCGAAGTCCTGCAACTGCAGGGTGGTGTTGCCTTCGAAGCCGGCACGGTAGCCGCCCCATGGGTCCTTGCCCTCGCCGATAAACTTGGCGGCGATCACCACCGGCTTGGTCACGCCATTCAGGGTCAGGTTGCCGGTGATGTCGGCACTGCCCTCTCCCGTGGACTTCACCGCAGTGGACTCAAAGGTCGCGGTCGGGTGCTTGCTGACATTGAGGAAGTCGTCGCCACGCAGGTGCTTGTCACGCTCGGCGTGGTTGCTGTCGAGGCTGGCGGTGTTCAGCTTGACCTTGACCTTGCTCGCCTCCGGGCTCTGGGCGTCGAAGCTGAAGCTGCCGTCAAAATCCTTGAAGGTGCCGTACAGCCAGCTGTAGCCGAGGTGGCTGATCTTGAAGTTGACGAAGGCGTGCTGACCTTCCTTATCGATCACATAATCGGCGGCCATGGCCTGACTGGTGCTAAACAGGGCGACGCCGAGCGCCAGTGCCGCGATAGATTGCTTGAACATGATCAGAGTTCCTTGTGGGCTTGCGAGGTGGGTTGGGGACGGCCGAGCATGCGCCGCAGGGTCGCATCCCGGTCGATAAAATGATGTTTGAGGGCCGCCAGGCCATGCAGGCCGGCCAGGATCACCAGGCCCCAGGCCAGGTAAAAATGCACCGCACCGGCGACATCTTCCTGCTCGGGAATGCTGGTAATGCTCGCTGGCACCTCGAACCAGCCGAACACGCTGATCCCGCGGCCGTCCGCCGTGGAGATCAGGTAACCGGCCAGCATCACGGCAAACAAAGCGAGGTAAAGCGCGCTGTGGCCGAGCGTGGCACCCAGCCGGGTCAGCCGGCTGTAGCTGCTCAGGGGCGCCGGCGGCGGGCTGACCAAGCGCCACAACAGGCGCAGCAGCATCAATGCAAACAGGCCCAGGCCGATGCCCTTGTGCAGCTCGGGGGCGGTGTGCCGCCAACTGCTGTAGTAGTCCAGCCCGACCATCCATAGGCCCAGGCCGAACAGGCCAAACACGGCCAGGGCGACCAGCCAGTGCATACCGATACTGAGCAGCCCATAGGCCGTTGCGGTGTTACGCCAGTGCATGGAACAAGACTTCCGTGAAAATTCGATAGGCACAGACTAGCGACTAACCTATCGATTAAAAGCGCAAATTGTTGTTCTGAAATATCAGGAAAAACGATTGTTAGCCCCACAGGCCTGAGCGCTGCCCGGTGTTTTCGCCCGCGCTTGCTGGCATGCTGTCGGCCGTCCACCACCCCAAGGAACCCGCCCATGTTGACCTGGCTGAAAGGCTATCGCCGCGAATTGCTGGCCGGCGACCTCGGCGCTGGCGTGCTGGTGGTGCTGATGCTGGTGCCGCAAGGCATGGCCTATGCGCTGGTGGCCGGCCTGCCACCGGTGGCCGGGCTGTATGCGAGCATCCTGCCGGCGCTGGCCTATGCCCTGCTGGGCAGCAGCATGGCGCAGTCGGTGGGGCCGATGGCGATCACCTCGCTGATGACGGCCACCAGCCTGGCCAGCCTGGCGCCCAGCGGCTCTGAGTTGTATGGGGCGATGGCGGCACAGATGGCGCTGATCAGCGGCGTGGTGCTGGTGCTCTGCGGCCTGCTGCGCCTGGGCTTTCTCTCCAGTTTGCTGAGTCGCCCGGTGATGAGCGGCTTTACCAGCGGCGCGGCGTTGGTGATCGCCGCCAGTCAGCTCAAGGTTCTGCTCGGCGGCCCGCTGCAGGCGATCAACCCCTTCGCAGCAAGCATCGGCCTGCTCTGCCTGCTGTTGCTGTGGCTGGCGCGCAGCCAGTTGAGCCGGCAGTTGCAGCGCCTGGGGCTGGCGGCGAACAGCGCCGACATGCTGGGCAAGCTGGCGCCGGCGGCGATTCTGCTGCTGGCCACCCTGCTGGTCTGGCAGCAGGGTTGGCAAACCGCCGGCGTGGCGCTGGTCGGGGCGATCCCGGCCGGCCTGCCCGAGCTTGGTCTGAGTCTGAACCTGGAGCAATTGCGCAGCCTGCTGGCGCCCTCGCTGTTGATCGGTTTTATGGTGTTCCTCAGCGGCCAGTCCGCCGCCGTGACCCTGGCGCAAAAGCGCGGCGAGCGGATCAATACCAACCACGAGCTGCTCGGCCTGGGCGCCGCCAACGTCGCCAGCGCGCTGTCTGGCGGCTTCCCGGTGACCGGCAGCATCTCGCGTTCGGCGGTCAATTTCGCCGCCGGCGCCAACACGCCCCTGGCCAGCGTGATTACCGCCCTGTTGCTGGCCGTGCTGCTGGTTAGCCCCAACGCCTGGCTGGCCTGGCTACCGCTGCCGGCGCTGGCCGCGACCATCATCATCGCCGTGCTCGGCATGCTCGATTTCACCACCCCACGGCAAGCCTGGCGCTACGACCGGGCCGACGCCGTGGCCTGGCTGGCGACCTTTAGCGGGGTGTTGCTGCTGGGGGTGGAGGAAGGCGTGATGCTCGGCGTGGCCCTGTCTCTGGGCACCGTGCTCTGGCGCGCCAGCCGTCCGCATATCGCCGTACTCGGCCGCCTGCCGGGCAGCGAACACTTTCGCAATATCGAGCGTTATGCCGCCGAAACCCATCCGCAGATCGTCCTGCTGCGCATCGATGCCGGGGTGTTTTTTGGTAACGCCGAGCTGATCAACGACCGCGTGCTGCAGACCCTGACCGGGCAAACCCGCCATCTGGTGCTGGTGATGACGGCCATCAACCTGATCGACACCACCGGCCTGTATGCCCTCGCCGAGCTCAACCAGAACCTCGCCGCGCGGGGCATCCAGCTGCACCTGGCCGAGGTCAAGGGGCCGCTGATGGACAAGCTCAAGCTCAGCGACCTGTTGCTCAAGCCCCTCAGCGGCCGGGTGTTTATCAGCGCCGTCAGCGCCTTCGACCAGCTCAGCGCCGAGCTGGCGGCGCAGTGCGCGCCGAGCACATAAACCGTGCCGCGGCTGCAGCCCTGCGGGCGGTGCGGCTCAGAGCAGTTGCAGCAGATAGCTGATAGCGCTGTTGATCAGGCTGCCGCCCAGCAGCAGCCAGGCAAACAGCGCGCCGGCCAGCCACATCGGCTTGCTGCCGGCGCGGCGAATGGCGGAAACGTGGGTGGTCAGCCCCAGCGCCCCCATAGCCAGTAGCAGGTTATCCAGGGCAATCAGTTGGGCCACCCAGGCTGGCGGCAGCCAGTGCAGCGAATTGAACCCGGCCATGGCCAAAAAGCCCAGGGCAAACCACGGCACGCTGATGCGCCGAGCCCCGTTGCGGCCAGCCGGGTGGCGCCGGGCCAGCCAGGTCGAGAGGATGACCAGAAAAGGCGCCAGCATCATCACCCGGATCATCTTGGTGATCACCGCACTGGTGGCCGCCTGCTCGCTGACCGCCCGGCCGGCCGCCACGGCCTGCGCCACCTCATGCACGGTGGAGCCGGCAAACACGCCATAGGCAAATTCAGACACGCCCAGCGCCTGCACCAGCGAAAACAGCAGGGGATACACAAACATCGCCAGGGTGCCGAACACCACCACAGTGGCCACCGCCACGGCGACCTTCTCGGCATGCGCCTTGACCACCGGCTCGGTGGCCAGGATCGCGGCCGCGCCACAGATGGAACTGCCGGCGCCAATCAGGATGACACTTTGCTCATCCAGCCCCAGCTTGCGGCGGCCCAGCCAGAACGCCAACAAGAAGGTCGATGTCAGCACGCAGGCATCGATCAGAATGCCGCCGATGCCAACCGCGGCGATGTCCTGGAAGGTCAGCTTGAAGCCAAACAGGATGATCCCCAGGCGCAGGATCTGGCCCTTGGCAAAGCTGACGCCGTGATGACTGAGCACGGCAATCCGTGGATAGAGGGTGTTGCCGAGCAGCATACCGCCGACGATGGCAATGGTTAGCGCCGACAGGCCAAGCTGGCTGAACCAGGGCAGCGCGGCGGCATTCAGCGAGCCCAGCGCCAGAGCCAGGGCCAACAGCAGACCGGGGGCGTGCTGACGGAGTCTGTACATGACAATCTACCTGCAAGAAGTAAGGGCGCGATGCCCCGATGCCTGAACGATACGACGCCGCCATAAAGTTGAAAAACGGATAATATCCCTGAAAATGATTAGCAAATTTAATTAACAACCCCCGGCCACCTTGCCCGGTGGCCGTCGCAACAGGAGCGGCAGATGGCCTTGCGTTTGAGCTTGCGTGAGCTGGAAGTTTTTGTTGCCGTGATCGAGCACGGTACGGTCACGGCGGCGGCCGAGCAGGTGGCGCTGACCCAGTCCGCCGCCAGTCAGGCACTGGCCGCACTGGAAGCCGCACTGGCCGCGACCCTGTTCGATCGCGTGGGGCGGCGCCTGGTGCTCAACGAGCACGGCCGTCTGCTGCTACCGCGGGCCCGCGCCATGCTGGACGCTGCCCAGGACATGCAGCGCCTGTTCGACACTCAGGCGGCGATGCATGTGCGGCTGGCGGCCAGCACCACCATCGCCAATTACCTGCTGCCGGAACAGATTGCCCGCTTCCAACTGCAGCAAACGCAGGCCAGGGTGGAATTGCTGGTGGCCAATACCACCGATGTAATGGACGCGGTGGCCGGCTGCAAAGTGGACATGGGCTTTATCGAAGGGCCCTGCCACCATCCGGACATCCTGGTGGAGCCATGGCAGGACGACACCCTGGTGGTGTTTGCCGCCGCCGGCCATCCGCTGGCCCAGGGAGCGCTCAGCCTGTCACAACTGGCGCAGGCGCAGTGGGTCTTGCGCGAGAGCGGCTCCGGCACGCGGGACGAGGTGGAACGCCTGCTGTTGCCCCATCTGGGCGGCTTTGCCCAGGTCATCGAAATGGGCCATTCCGAAGCCATCAAGCGGGCGGTGGCCGCAGGGCTGGGGGTGAGCTGCCTGTCCCTGCATGTGGTGCGCGAGTTGCTGGTCAGCGGGCAGGTGGTGGCGCTGCGTGCCCCCCTGCCAGCCTTGTCGCGCACCCTGTACCGCATCCATCACAAGGACAAGAGCCAGACGCGCGGCATGCTGGCGTTCAACCGGATGTGAGGCGCGGTTTATCGCCGCCGCGCCCCGCACCGGCTAGTTGAACAACCGGGCGAAGAAGCCCGGCTGTTCTTCCGCCGTTTTACCTTTGGCCGGCGCGGCAGCGACCGCGGCCTGGGGCGGCAGGGATTTGCCGCGGTGCAGGGCGATCACCTGGCTGGCGGCACGCTGACCGCTGCGCAGGGCGCCTTCCAGGGTGCCGGGGTAGAGCGCGTCGGTGTGCTCACCGGCAAACACCAGGCGGTCCTGCGGCTTGTTCCACAGCAACCAGTAACGGCTCATCTGCCCCGGACCAAAGGCCAGGTAGGCACCGCCGATGCCGGCATCGGCGCTGTAGCGGCGCATCTCGTAACCGGCAAAGGCACCACGAGCCTTGGGGAAAAACTCATGCAGGCGAATCAGCACCTGGTCGGCCACCTGACGATCACCAAAGCTCTGCAGCAGGCGTGCATTGTCGCCCGAGAGGTTGATCAGCACGTTGGCGCCGCCCTTGGTCGCCGGCTCGATCCACAGCATGCCCAGGCCCTGGTCGCTGAAAATCTCGCCGCTCAAACGCGCCTTGCTGTCCCATACCGGAGTCTTGAACTTCAGCAGAATCTGGTCGCGCCAGCCGTAGTTGGTGCCCTTCAGGGCTTTCTGGCGAACCACGTCGAGGGCCGGCAAGATCTGGATCTGCGCCAGGGCGCGCAGTGGCAGAGCACTCACCACATAGTCGGCGCGATAGCCGACGGCACCGGCCTTGACCAGCACACCGTCCTTGTCCTGGCTGATGGCCGAGACCCGCGAGCTGGTCTTGATCACCTTCAACTGCTTGAGAAAGGCCTGGGCCAGCACCTGGCTGCCCCCCGACAGGCGCGCGGCGCGCTGATCACCGTCGGCGACGCCACGCTGCACCCGTGCCTGCTGCACCAGATACAGCAGCGACAAGCGCGACGGCTCGTCATAGCGCGCGCGAATCCGCTGGTTGATCAGCATGCGCGCGGTGGGCTCCAGTTTGAGCTGGTCCAGCCAGCGCGCGACGTTGCTCTGGTCGAGGGCAAATAGCTGGCTGCTGGCCAGCGGCTTGAGCGGATCGCTCATGCTCGCCGCCAGGGCATCCAGGGCCTTTTCGTACTGCTTGAGGCTGGCCGCCACCGCGGGCTTGGCTTTCTCCAGGTCGGCCAGGTTGAAGTATTTGCCGTTGATCAGGTAACCCGGCGTACGCACAAAATCCGGCGCCGGCAGGGCCGCGACCTTGAAGCGCTGCAGGTAGCCATGCACCGCCGGTTGCGCCTTGGCGCTGCCGATCCACTCGCTGGCCGCCAGGCCAGAACGCCCGCCGATGCTCGGTTTGGCTTCCAGCAAGGTGACCTGCCAGCCGGCCTGCTGCAGCTCATAGGCGGTGGACAGCCCCGACAGACCGCCACCCACCACGATCACCGTCGGTTGTTTATCTGCCGCCTGCGCCAGCGCGCCGCACAAGCCCATCACCACCAGCGCCGAAGCGCGCAACCATCCAGCCAGCATCTGCCCATTCCTCCAAAACCAAACAACGGCGCGCAGGATACGCCAGGCCCCCAGCCCGAGCCAGGCGTATCCGACGCTGTGCCGCGAAAGCGTGCGCGGGCTTCTGATAGGCTTCGCTGACTGTCTAACGGAGAGCAACCCCATGAGTCTGAATGCCCAGTGGATGCAACGCGATCTGGCCGTGCTCTGGCATCCCTGCACGCAGATGAAAGACCACGAGCGCCTGCCGGTGATCCCGATCAAGCGCGGCGACGGCGTGTGGCTGGAAGACTTCGACGGCAAGCGCTATCTCGACGCGGTCAGCTCCTGGTGGGTCAACGTGTTCGGCCACGGCAACCCGCGCATCAACCAGCGCCTCAAGGACCAGCTCGACAACCTCGAACATGTGATGCTCGCCGGTTTCAGCCATCAGCCGGTGATCGAGCTGTCCGAGCGCCTGGTGCAGATCACCCCGACCGGGCTGGACCGGGTGTTCTACGCCGACAACGGCTCGTCGGGCATCGAAGTGGCGCTGAAGATGAGCTACCACTACTGGCGCAACTGCGGCCAGAGCGGCAAGAGCCGCTTCGTCACCCTGACCAACAGCTACCACGGCGAAACCGTGGCGGCGATGTCGGTGGGCGACGTAGCGCTGTTCACCGACACCTACAAGTCCCTGCTGCTCGACACCCTCAAGGTGCCCAGCCCGGACTGCTACCTGCGCCCCGAGGGCATGGGCTGGGAGGAGCACTCGCGCAATATGTTCGCGGCCATGGAGCAGACTCTGGCCGAGCATCACCATGAAGTGGCCGCGGTGATCGTCGAGCCGCTGATCCAGGGCGCCGGCGGCATGCGCATGTATCACCCGATCTACCTGACCCTGCTGCGCGAAGCCTGCGACCGCTACGGCGTACACCTGATCCACGACGAAATCGCCGTCGGCTTCGGTCGTACCGGCAGCATGTTCGCCTGCGAGCAGGCCGGCATCACCCCAGACTTTCTGGTGTTGTCCAAAGCCCTGACCGGCGGCTACCTGCCGATGGCCGCGGTGCTGACCACCGATAACGTGTATCAGGCGTTTTACGACGACTACGCCACCCTGCGCGCGTTTCTGCATTCGCACACCTACACCGGCAACCCGCTGGCCTGCGTGGCGGCGCTGGCGACCCTGGATATTTTCCGCGATGACAACATCATCGAAGCCAACAAGGCCCTGGCCACGCGCATGGCAACGGCCACCGCGCACCTGGTCGATCACCCCCATGTAGCCGAGGTGCGCCAGACCGGCATGGCTCTGGCCATCGAGATGGTGCAGGACAAGGCCAGCAAGACGCCCTATGCCTGGCAGGAGCGCCGTGGCCTCAAGGTCTACCAGCATGCCCTGGAGCGCGGCGCCCTGCTGCGCCCGCTGGGCAATGTGGTGTACTTCCTGCCGCCCTATGTGATCACCCCCGAGCAGATCGACTTCCTCGCCGAGGTGGCCAGCGAAGGCATCGACATCGCCTGCTCAGGCAGCGTCAGCGTGGCGGTGAGCAGCAATCTGCACCCCAACCATCGCGATCCGGGCTGATCGGCACAACCGGGCGGGCCGCCTGTTAAACTGGCGGCTTTCCACTGACTGCCGCCGCCGGGTTCCCATGCGCCTTTCCCGCTTCTATATCGCCGCCCCCCTCAGCCTCGGCCAGCACAGCGTGCCGGAAGAGCAGGCTCACTATATCGGTCGCGTACTCAGGCACGGCGTCGGCGATGCGCTGCAACTGTTTGACGGCAGCGGCCAGGAATACCTCGGCCAGTTGATCGAGGTGGGCAAAAAAAGCCTGCGCGTGGAACTGACCGAGCAACTGCCCGGCCAGCCCGACTCGCCCCTGCGCGTGCACCTGGGCCAGGGCCTGTCCCGCGGCGAGCGGATGGACTGGGCAATCCAGAAGGCCACCGAGCTTGGTGTGGCCGAGATCACTCCAATCGTCAGCGAACGCTGCGAAGTGCGCCTCAAGGATGAACGCGCCGACAAGCGCCTGGCCCACTGGCAACAGGTGGCCATTAGCGCGTGCGAGCAATGCGGGCGCTCGACCGTACCGCTGATTCATCCACCGCTGCTGCTGGCCGACTGGCTGGCGCAGGTCGAGGCGGAGCTAAAGCTGGTG
>DAITLT010000089.1:10619-11240 GCA_036835505.1 Pseudomonas sp. | reverse complement strand
CTATCGCCTGCTCTGGCGTGGCGAGGCTGCGGCCCTGGCACGCTACCGCGAAGCGATAACGCCAGGCCTGCAGGCCCAGCAAAAACTCGAAGACGCCCGCGATGGCAATGCCCAAATCGGTAACGCCCTGGGCCGCGCCGAACGCTACCTAAATCTGGCCAGTCTGGCCGCGATCCTGCTCGCCGGCGTCGCCGTGGCGTTGTCAGCCTCGCGCTTTGCCGCACGGCGCTTCGATGCCAGCGCACTGCTGCGCTGCCTGGGCCTGTCACGGCGCCAGGCACTGGGGTTATTCAGCCTGCAACTGGCCATCCTCGGCCTGGCTGCCAGCCTCGGCGGCGCGGTGCTTGGCTGGCTGGCGCAGCAGGTGTTGTTCTATTTATTGCAAGGCCTGCTGCCGGCCGATATTCCCTCCGGCGGCCTCTGGCCGGCGTTGGCCGGGATGGCCACCGGGCTGGTGGCCCTCGCCGGTTTTGCCTTGCCGCCGCTGGCGGCGCTGGGCCGCGTACCGCCACTGCGGGTGCTGCGCCGCGATTTGCTCCCCGTACCCGCCAGCGCCTGGCTGGTGTACGGCGCCGCCGTGCTGGCCCTTGCGCTCCCGTTCTTCCTCCGCGCGAGCCCCTA
>DAITLT010000089.1:0-10609 GCA_036835505.1 Pseudomonas sp. | reverse complement strand
GGATCTGGCCTTGACCCTGGCCCTGCTCGGCGGCGGTTTGCTCACCGCCTTGCTGCTTGGCGGCTTGCTGCTGTTGGGCCTGCGCAGCCTGCGCCGCACGCTGGCCAATGCCGGCTTGAGCTGGCGCCTGGGTTTGGGACAGTTGCTGCGCCAACCGTTGGCCGCTGCCGGCCAGGCCCTGGCGTTTGGCTTGATCATTCTGGCCATGGCGCTGATCGCCT
Organism: Pseudomonas sp.; assembly: GCA_036835505.1. GTDB lineage: Bacteria > Pseudomonadota > Gammaproteobacteria > Pseudomonadales > Pseudomonadaceae > Aquipseudomonas. The sequence goes on along the minus strand of DAITLT010000089.1, from coordinate 10,388 downwards.
TGTTGCGTGGCGAGCTACTCGACACCTGGCAAAACCAGTTGCCCGCCGACGCCCCCAATCATTTCGCCCTGAACATTTTGCCGGCTGAGCAAGCCGCCTTCGCCACCCACCTGGCCACCCTCACGGCCCATCCGCAGCCGCTGTACCCGGTGGTACCGGGGCGTTTGCTGCTGGTCAATGGCGAGCCACTGCGACAAACCGTGAGCAAGGAGTCGCGGGGCGAGCGCGCCCTCAACCGTGACCTCAGCCTGACCTGGGCCGCCGACATACCGGCGGACAACAAGTTACTGGCCGGCCACTGGTGGCAGGCTAAATCGACCGACAGCCTTCCCGGCGTATCGGTGGAAGCCGAGCTGGCCGCCAGCCTGCAGCTGAAACTGGGCGACCGCCTGAGCTTCAACGTCGGCGGCCTCAACCGCGACGCCCAGGTCACCAGCCTGCGCAAGGTGGACTGGAACAGCTTCCAGCCCAACTTCTACATGATCTTCGAGCCCGGCACCCTGCAGGACCTGCCCACCACCTACCTGACCAGTTTCTACCTGCCGGCCCAACAGGATCGGCAGTTGCGGGCGCTGGCCCGCGCCTTCCCCACCGTCACCTTGTTGCAGGTCGATGCTCTGGTGGCGCAACTGCGCAGCATCCTCGCGCAAGTCACCCTGGCCATCGAGTTTGTCTTGCTGTTTGTCCTGGCCGCCGGGCTGGCGGTGCTGTTTGCCGGGCTGCAGAGCACCCTCGATGAGCGCATCCGCCAGGGCGCATTGCTGCGCGCATTAGGGGCCGAGCGGCGCCTGCTGGTGCGCGCCCGGCGTGCTGAATTTGGCCTGCTCGGCGCCGCCAGCGGCCTGCTTGCGGCCCTTGGCTGCGAATTGATCAGCGCCCTGCTCTATCAACGGGTCTTCGACCTGGCATGGCACCCTCATCCCTGGCTGTTGCTGTTGCCCGTGCTCGGCGCCCTGCTGGTCGGTGGCGCCGGCGTGCTCGGCACCCGCCGCGCCCTGAATACCAGCCCGCTGACCGTGCTACGCGAGGGCTGAGCTTGCCCCCCCGAACACCACTTTCTGAGGCCTCACAAAAATAGTACCGATGCTATTTCTGCATACTATTTGCGTAGCTGATCTCATTGATCCACCAGCACATTTCGCCCTGAGGGGTCTGCACAGTAGCCTCATCACCGACCGCCTTTTTGAGCAAGGCACGAGCCATAGGCGAGTCGATTGAGATGTAATCCTTTCGACCATAAATTTCGTCGTAGCCTACGATACGGAAACGTTTGACCTCGCCGGCCTCGTTCTCAATCTCGACCCAGGCGCCGAAAAAGACTCGCCCCTCCTGCTCTGATGAATACTCAACGACCCGGATATCCTCTAAGCGTTTACGCAGATAGCGGATTCGCCGATCAATCTCGCGCAATAGTTTTTTGTTGTACTGATAATCAGCATTTTCGCTTCTATCACCGAGCGCAGCAGCCCAAGAAACCTTCTGCGTAATCTCGGGGCGCTGCACTCGCCACAGGTAATCGAGCTCATTCTTGAGGGTCTCATGACCCTCCTTCGTGATTATGCTTGTACTCAAATCACACCTTCACTTCTCGACAGCATCGCCCGTCCACTCCAGGCGCTTTACACAGGCCTGGGTTACGCACCATGCCCGCGTTCTTCACCTGCTCTTTTCCTGCCGTGCAGCCAGACACTGCCGCACATCAGCCTCAATCACATTATGAAGGGCAAAGCAGTCTTAGTAGACCCAGAACCACCTTTCGCCCGGCAATCACAGTGCGCCTATCACGCCAGCCGCCCTCAATACTGGTCGCTGTGTGCTGGGGCGTGAGCTAACGCATCGCTAAAAGGCCTTTTCAAGAACACATTGCGCGAACATGTCGCCGCCAACGACACGAGAGCAAAACATGTCGCTCAAACTAAAAAATAGCGACACGTTATGCACAGATGTTTACACTGACGCCACGAAAAAGGACTCTGTACCCGTTATATGTTAAGGCCTCTGGGCCGGGCGATCTCTGTAGCGCATAACCCTCCCTACAAAAGCGCCGTGCAACACGTAACCGAGACAGAGCCACGAAAAGATGCTCATCAGAGCGCCCTTACCTTTAGATGGACACCCCAAGGATCAGGATCGCATCCATGACCGCATCCCTCCTCCCCTGGCAGCCCGACAGGCCTTATAACCAGCTGCCGCCTCTGCCACCTGCAGCCGAATTAGAAACCCGTGCAGTGCTCAAGCGTTGTATCGAGGCGCGTACAGCACTGGCCGAGCTGAAACAGGCAGCCGAGCTGATTCCCAATCAAAGGGTGCTGATCAACACCATCCCGCTGCTGGAAGCCAAGGACAGCTCGGAAATCGAACGTATCGTCACCACCACGGATTTGCTCTTTCAGCACGCCCAAGATGGTGACAACCATGCCGACCCAGCCACTAAGGAGGCCCTGCGCTACCGCAAGGCCCTGCACCAGGGCTACCAGTCGCTGGCCGAGCGCCCACTCTCCACCAGCACCGCAGTCGAAATTTGCCGCACGCTCAAGGGTGTCAACATGGACATCCGCCGAGTGCCAGGCACCCAGTTGGCCAATGACCGCACTGGCGAGATCATCTACACCCCACCCGAAGGTGAAGACCGCTTGCGTGACCTGCTCGCAAACTGGGAGCGCTTCCTGCACAACGAGACCGATCTGGACCCGCTGGTGCGCATGGCCGTGGGGCATTACCAGTTCGAAGCCATCCACCCGTTTACCGACGGCAACGGCCGTACCGGGCGGGTGCTCAACACCCTGTACCTGATTCAGGAAGGTCTGCTGAGCCTGCCGATTCTCTACCTCAGCCGTTACATCATCGCCCACCGCGCCGATTACTACCGCCTGCTGCTCGATGTCACCCGCGAACAGGCCTGGGAGCCATGGCTGCTGTACATGCTCAGCGCCGTGGAAGAGACCGCTCGCTGGACCACGGCCAAAATTGCCGCCATCCGCAGCCTGTCCGAACACACCACCGAGTTCGTCCGCGCCCAACTGCCGAAGACCTATTCCCGCGAGCTGGTGGACGTGATTTTCGAGCAGCCCTACTGCCGCATCAGCAACGTCGTCGACAAACACATTGCCCAGCGTCAGGCCGCCTCCCGCTACCTCAAGGAGCTAGTCGCTATCGGTGTGCTGCAAGAAGTGCAGGTCGGCAAGGAAAAGCTGTTTATTCATCCCCAGCTGATGCAACTACTGATTCGCGACAACAACGACTTCAAGCCCTACGAGAACAACCGATGTCCGTAATTGAACTGATTGCCGCCTCACTCGGTGTGTTGGCCGTCTGGCTGACCATCCGCCAAAACCTCTGGTGCTGGCCCATTGGCCTGGTCATGGTGCTGATTTACAGCTGGATTTTTTACGACGTAAAACTCTATTCCGACATGCTATTGCAAGGCATCTACGCCGTGCTGCAACTCTATGGCTGGTGGCAATGGATGCGCGGCGGCAGCCAACACAGCGGCCGGCAGATCAGCCGCCTGGGGGTTAACGGTTTGCTCCTGAGCCTGGCCATCGGCGCCACCGCCAGCCTGGCCCTGGGCTATGGCATGGCCACCTACACCGACGCGGCCGCCCCCTGGCTGGACGCCAGCCTGACCGCCTTCAGCCTGGTGGCGCAGGTGTGGATGGCGCAAAAACGTGTGGAGAACTGGCTGTTGTGGATCATCCTCGACGTGATCTTTGTCGGCCTGTTTATCCATAAAGAGCTGTACCTGACCGCCGGCTTGTATGCCCTGTTTACCTTGCTGGCGGTGCATGGCTGGCGGCAGTGGCAGCGCCAGCCGGTTGCGGCCTATTGATGAAGGTCTTGGTACTCACCGGCCCCGAGTCCAGCGGTAAAAGCTGGCTGGCTGCGAGCATCCAGCAGACCTTTGGCGGTGTGATCGTCGGCGAATACGTGCGCCACTTTATCGAGCAGCAGCAGCGCGACACCTGCTATGCCGACATCGCGCCCATCGCCCAGGGCCAGCTTGTTTGGGAAGACGCGGCGCGGGCAACGGCGCCGCAACTGCTGATTCTCGACACCCACCTGCTGAGCAATATGCTCTGGAGCCAGACCCTGTTTGGCGCCTGCCCGGCGTGGCTGGAGCAACAATTGCTCGCCCGTCACTACGACTTGCACCTGCTCCTCGACCCCAACGCCGTGCCCTGGGTCGATGACGGCCAGCGCTGCCAGCCGCAACTGCCCCAGCGCGAGCAATTCCACCAGGCCTGCCGCGACTGGTTGCAGCGCCACCAGCAAGCCTATGTCGAGATTCAGGGCGACTGGGCGCAGCGTCAGCAGCAAGCGCTGACCCAGGTAGACGCCTGGCTGCACGGCGCTCAGTTGTAAGCACCAAGCTCGCGGCACAGCAGCGGGCAAATAACCAAAAGTTCCTATCTGACCGGCGGCATCAAGCGCAGGATGAACGGACGCACCTGCACCTTCGTCGAGGGGATTGCCATGTCCGCCAGCCAGCGTCTGACCCTGCAGCACTTGCGCCGGTTCAGCCCGATCGACTTTCTCTCCAGCCATTACCTGCAGCAGTTGCTCGACAGCCTGCAATACATCGAACACAAGGCCGGCAGCCTGATTCTGCGCCGCGGCGAGCAGGCCCTGGCCCTGTATTTTCTGCTCGAAGGCGAAGTCTGGTTGGGCGCAGAAAACCGCAACCGGCACCTGCAAGCCGGCAGCCCCGAGGCCTGTCGCGCCCTCAATGAAAACCAGCCGCAGGATCAGGACATCGGCGCGCGCAGCGACGTGCGTCTGTTTGCCGTCGAACGCAGCCTGCTGCAGCGTTTATTGAACTGGAGCGAAGCGGCCTCCTACGAGGCCGGCAGTCTGCAGGTTGATGAGGCCGCCGAGAGCGGCGACGACTGGCTGAGCAAGCTGCTGCGCTCGCCGCTGTTTGGTCGCCTGCCGCCGGCTCAGTTGCACCTGCTGCTGGGACGCTTCGAATTTATCGAGGTCGCGGCCGGCGCCAGCGTGGTGCGCTATGGCGAGCCGGGCGAGCACTTCTACGTGCTCAAACAGGGCCGCGCGCAGGTCAGCCTGCCGGGCTGCGATGCGCAAGAGCCGCGGCAAGAGCTGCACAGTGGCGACTTTTTCGGCGAGGAGGCGCTGGTCAGCGGCTCGGTACGGGCCGCCACCGTCACCATGCTGAGCGACGGGGTGCTGGCGCGCCTGAGCCGCGAGTTGTTTGTCGAGCTGGTGCGCCCGAGCCTGATTCCGCAAATCAGCAGCGGCCAATTGCAACAACTCAGCGGCCACGGGAAAAAGAACTGCCTGCTGCTGGATGTGCGCCTGCCGATGGAATACCGCCTCGGCCACCCGCCGGGCAGCCTCAACCTGCCGATAGGCCAGTTGCGTCAACAGGCGACCAGCCTCGACCAGAACAGCCTGTATGCGGTACTGGCCGAAGGCGGCGTGCGCAGTGAGCTGGCGGTACATCTGCTGAACCAGTTGGGCTTTGAGGCCTACCTGCTCAGCGAGCCCTCCGGGCAGCCGCCGATTGCCGCATAAAGTTGTCCAAAGCGTCCATTTATTGAGTTTTTGCGACAGCCTCGATCATTTTCACGACGATCTGTGACTTAATCCCCGGCTGCCACCATCATTAGTCACAATGGGCAATACAGCGCGGTTTTCGCTGTCAGCCCAACCTGAACTGGGCCAATAGCCGGAGACATTCTTCCATGAGCAGCACCTTGCGCTTTAACGACGCACTCCTGATCGCCGACCGCGCGTTCCGTCCCTTCCAATGCGTGGCCTGGGCACCGCAACCGGGCAGCGGCGAACTCAATATCAGCGTGATCGACCGCACCCGCCTACTGGGGCGCACCAAGCTGAGCGCCAGCACCTACAGCGATGCCGAACAACTGGCCAGCGTCCTGCAACAATCGCGCGCGGCCTTGAGCGAGCAAGGCTACACGCTGGAGCCCTGGAGCATGCCGGCCTAAACCGCAGCACAAAAAAGGCGACCCGCGGGTCGCCTTTTTTATTTTCACCTACCCATGCAGGAGCAGAGGCGTAGCCCGGATGTAATCCGGGGGCGGATTTGCAGGGCAACGAGCGTCCCGGATTGCCTCCGGGCTACAAAAAGCCATTCCCTTGGCTTAAGTGATCGGCATTAACCCGTGGGTCGCCTTTTTTGTTTTCACCTAGCCAGGCAAGCAGCGCTTAGTAGTAAGCGTTTTCCTTGACGCTGTGGTCGGTCACGTCGCGTACGCCCTTGAGCTCGGGGATGCGCTCCAGCAGGGTCTTCTCGATGCCTTCCTTGAGGGTCACATCGGCCTGACCGCAGCCCTGGCAACCGCCACCGAAGCGCAATACGGCAATCCCGTCATCGACCACATCAATCAGGCTGACTTCGCCGCCATGGCTGGCCAGGCCAGGGTTGATTTCGGTTTGCAGGTAGTAGTTGATGCGATCGTTGATCGGGCTGTCGGCATTCACCATCGGCACCTTGGCATTCGGCGCCTTGATGGTTAGCTGGCCGCCCATGCGGTCGGTGGCGTAGTCGACCACCGCGTCATCCAGAAACGCCTCGCTGAAGGCGTCGATATAGGCCGTAAAGCTCTTCAGGGCCAGGGCGGTGTCTTCGGCTTTCTCTTCGCCTGGCTTGCAATAGGCGATACAGGTTTCGGCGTACTGGGTACCCGGCTGGGTAATAAAGATACGAATGCCGATACCAGGGGTGCTCTGCTTGCTCAGCAGGTCAGCCAGATAATCGTGGGCAGCTTCGGTGATATTGATGGTGCTCATGGCAACTCCTCGCGAACATGGGCGCAGTGTACGCCACTGCCCCGCGCCGGCAAAGTCCTAGTAAATTGGTAGGAATAAAAAGTTGTAGCCGTCAGGCATTGACCCGCTTAAGCGCCGACCACAATCCAACAGCCTGCCGCCAACACACGGCGTAGGAGCCAGCTTGCTGGCGATCAGGGCTGATCTGCCGGACAACAGCATCGCCAGCAAGCTGGCGCCTACAGGTTCTGATAGCGGTTCATGTCCAGCACCCCGGCCTCCAGGGGTTCGGTTTCCTCGATATAGCGCGTCAGGTCATGGAAGTAGAACCAGAACTGCGGATGGCTGCGGCGCACGCCCCAGCGCTGGGTGATGCGCGCAAAAGCGGCGGCGTCCTTGCTCTGCTCCAGCGCTGCGACAAACGCCGGCACCTCGGCGGCCGGCACATTGAAGATAAAGTTGGGATAGCTGCTCAGCACCCCCGGATAGACCGTCAAATCATCCAGGCCCGGCTGATAGCGCAACGACTCGCCCATGATAAAGGCCACGCTGCTGTGCGCCCGGTTGCGCAGCAGGCTGTAGACCTGGCGCTGGCCATCGGCCTGCTCAATGCGCAGCAGGCTGGCTTCGGGCAATTGTTCGATGACCTTAAGGCTGGCCGCCGGCCGCGCCGTGAGACGGCTCAGGCGCTGCTCGACTGCCTGCCACTGCGGGCTGATGGTGCTGCGATAACAGTTGCCATTCAGACAACGGTTGAGCGGATCAGGCTTGGCATTCAGATGGCCATAGCGGGCCAGCAAGCCACTGACAAAACGCTGTTTGGGCCGCAGCGGCGGCAGCGCCAGGGCGCTGGGTGTGTCGGTATCCAGCGGCGGATAAGACAACCACAGCTTGAGTTTGCCGCTGTCCTGATACCAGTCATCAATCAGGGCCTGGCGGCTTTGCGCGGGCATCAGGCGCAGGAAGTTCTGCTCGGCACCATTGCGGATCAAATCGAAATACATGCGTGTTTGTGCCTGGTGGGAGACATTGCCAAACACGTCGAAGTTGACCACCAACTGATAGTAGGTGCGCTCCAGCAGCGGAAAATCGAGCAGCCACAGGGTCTGCGGCACGCCACCGAGCAGGCCCTTCTCCACCGCCGCACTGTCGTGATGGCGGAATACCGAGAGCAAGGCATTGTCGTTGCCACTCCAGATGCTCGACCAATCCGGTGCCGGCGCATCGGCGTAGGCCTCGCGGCGCAGCGCCTCGTACTGGTTGCGCAGGTCTTTGTAGTCGCCCCACACCAGCGGCAAGTTGGCCAACTGCGCCACCTGCCCAGGAATGGCTAACAGCGGCGTGGCCTCCTCGCGAAACGCCGCATCGGTGATAAACAAATCCTGCTCCGGGGCCTGGAACAGCGCCCAGAACTGATCGCGAATCACGTCGGTGGCGATCTGCCCGCGGCACACCGGGCCACGGATAAAGGTGCGCACGAAGTATTCGGCGTTATCCAGCATGAACTGATAACGGGCCTGGGCCGGGATCGCGGCAAAGGTCTCGAACGGGTTGGCACGCCGTTGCGGGCCGTAGCCGGGCACCGCGTCAACCGTCCAGTTGGCGCTGAAAAACAGCGTCTTGACCCGCGCCAGCTTCTGCGCGCTCAGGCCATAGGTGATATGGGTCTTGTGTACGATCACGCCCTGCACCGGCCACAGGCGATAGTAAAAGGTATTACCCGGATCATCATTGGGCCGGCGCGTGGCAATCGGGTCAACCGGCTGGCCGCTGGGGGTGCGCGAACGCACCAGTTGGAAGAAATGCCCCGGCTCGCCGCCGGCAAAATACAGATGGGCAATAAACAGATGCTCATACAGCCAGCGGCTGACCAGGCTGGCGCGAGCGCCATTGGCATTGAGCAGGGCTTCCCACTCGGCGATCTGCTTCGCTTCAGCGCTGCTCGGCTGCACGGCTTGCTGGTCCAGCGGCGCACCTGCCGCCAGCCAGGCCTGCAGGGTCTGGTATTCCTGCGGCGCCAGCCCCGTGACCGCAAAGGGCATGCCTTCGGTCGGGCGTTTGGCCGCATAACTGGTGAACTCCTCAGGGCGCGCGCACTGGTTGTTGCGGGCGATGCCCAGCTCCAGCTCGGCGGGCAACTTGGCGTTGGCCGCCAGCGGTTGGCCATGGCCCAACTCCAGCATGCGCGCCATCAGCGCGGCCTGGCTGCCCTGGGCATCGAGCACCGAATAAAACCCCTTGCGCCGCCAGGTCGCTTCGCTATGGGCATCGAGAAACAGCCGCGTGGTGGCCTGTTCAACGGTGCGCCCGCCGTCGTACACCGGCAGCTTGCTGGCACCGCGCTGCACGCCTTCAGCGCTGCCCAGGTTGAGCTGGCATGGCGAGTCATAACAGGCATGGCAGGCCACGCACTTGGCCGTGAAGATCGGCTGCACATCGCGGCTGTAAGAGATGGTTGCAGCCTGCAGCAGCGGCGCAATAACGATAAACAGCGTGCCGACAAGCACCCGGAGCGACATGGTGGTGATTCCTGAATAGGCTGAATACGCCAAAGGCGGCGATTTTAGTCGCCTTGCGGGCCGCAACGCCAATGCCGTCAACATGAGCGATTTTCATGCAAATGCCGAACATGCTCAAAAACCAGGCGACTTTGCTATCATCGCCGCCTTTCTGTTCCCCCGCTTCCAGGTAGTTGTCATGTCCGCCATGTCCGATCGCACCGCCCGCCTCCATGCCCTGCAGCAAGCCTTGCAGCAACGCATCCTGATCCTCGACGGCGGCATGGGCACCATGATCCAGAGCTACAAGCTGGAAGAAGCCGACTACCGCGGCGCGCGTTTTGCCGACTGGCCAAGCGACGTGAAGGGCAACAACGACCTGCTGCTGCTTTCGCGCCCGGATGTGATTGCCGAGATCGAGAAGGCCTATCTGGACGCCGGCGCCGACATCCTGGAAACCAACACCTTCAACGCCACCCAGGTGTCCCAGGCCGACTACGGCATGGAATCCCTGGTTTATGAATTGAACCTCGAAGGCGCCCGCGTGGCACGCCGCGTGGCCGATGCCAAGACCCTGGAAACCCCGGATAAGCCGCGCTTCGTTGCCGGCGTGCTCGGCCCCACCAGCCGCACCTGCTCGCTGTCGCCGGATGTGAACAACCCCGGCTACCGCAACGTCACCTTTGATGAGCTGGTGACCAACTACGTCGAAGCCACCCGCGGCTTGATCGAGGGCGGCGCCGACCTGATCCTGATCGAAACCATCTTCGACACCCTCAATGCCAAGGCGGCGATCTTCGCCGTACAGGAAGTCTTCGAGCAGCAAGGCTTCGAGCTGCCGATCATGATCTCCGGGACCATCACCGACGCCTCCGGGCGCACCCTGTCCGGGCAGACCACCGAAGCCTTCTGGAACTCCATCAGCCACGCCAAGCCGATTTCCGTGGGCCTGAACTGCGCCCTCGGCGCCAAAGAGCTGCGCCCGTACCTGGAAGAGTTGGCCAGCAAGGCCGACACCTTTGTCTCCGCCCACCCCAACGCCGGCCTGCCGAACGCCTTCGGTGAATACGACGAAAGCCCAGCGGAAATGGCTATGGTGGTGGAAGAATTCGCCGCCAGCGGCTTCCTGAACATCGTCGG